>JANYAG010000141.1 GCA_025361465.1 Gemmatimonadota bacterium | reverse complement strand
GGCCACCCCGACAAGGTGGCGGACCAGATTTCTGATGCTGTACTCGATGCGATCCTGGCTCGCGACCCGGTGGCGCGTGTTGCCTGCGAGACGCTGGTCACGACCGGCATGGCCGTGGTCGCCGGAGAAATCACCACCAAGGCCTACGTCAACATCCCGGACATTGTCCGCTCGACGATCGAGCGGATCGGGTACATCGACGCCAGCATGGGCTTCGATCACCGCACCTGTGCGGTGCTCACCTCCATCGACCGCCAGTCCCCAGATATCGCCAAGGGCGTCGACGGCAAGAACGCTGACGATCAGGGGGCCGGCGACCAGGGCATGATGTTCGGATACGCCACCGACGAGACCCCCGAGTTGATGCCGCTGCCGATCGTGCTGGCGCACCGGATGGCCGAGCGCCTCGCCGCGGTGCGCCGGGGCGGCAAGGGGATGCCCCGGCATCTCTGGCTGCGGCCCGATGGCAAGACGCAGGTCTCGGTCGCATACGAGGACGACCGCCCGATCAGCGTGCGCGCCGTGGTGGTGTCGACCCAGCACGATGAGCGCGATGGCAAGCGGGCGCTCTCGCAGCGCACCATCCGCGAAGCCATGATCGCCGATGTCATCGAGCCGGTGCTCGACGAGTTCGGGATCGACTATGCCGGCACGCGGATCCATGTCAATCCGACCGGACGCTTCGTCATCGGCGGGCCGCAGGGTGATGCCGGGCTGACCGGACGGAAGATCATTGTTGACACGTACGGCGGCATGGCGCGGCACGGCGGCGGGGCATTCAGCGGCAAGGACCCGACCAAGGTCGATCGCTCGGCCGCGTACGCCATGCGCCACGTCGCGAAGAACATCGTGGCTGCCAAGCTGGCGAAGCGCGTCGAGGTCCAGGTTGCCTACGCCATCGGCGTCGCCAAGCCGGTCTCGGTATACATCAATACCTTTGGCACCGGCACGGTGCCGGATCAGCGGCTCGAGCGCGCGGTGCGAGAGGTGTTCGACCTGCGCCCGGCCCGGCTGATTGCCGACCTGAAGCTGCGTCAACCGATCTACTCGGCCACCGCAGCGTACGGCCATTTCGGCCGCAAGCCCGAAAAGGGCAGTTACACCGAACCCGGTCGCGCGCCGCAACGGGTCGAACTCTTCACCTGGGAACGGACCGATCGGATTGCCGATCTGCGTGCCGCCACCAAGGCTTAAGGAATCCCCATCATGACATCGATTTCTCTCGACGCCCCGTACGACGTTCGCAGCCTCGACCTTGCCGATGAAGGGAAGCGACGGTCCGAGTGGGCCGAACGTTCGATGCCGGTGCTGCGGCAGATCCGTCAGCGCTTCCTGAAGGAGAAGCCGCTGGCTGGCCGAAAGGTTTCCTGCTGTCTCCATGTCACTACCGAGACGGCGAACCTCATGGCGACCCTCCGTGCCGCGGGCGCCGAGGTGGCCTTGTGCGCGTCGAATCCGTTGTCGACACAGGACGACGTTGCGGCGCACCTGGTGCGCGACCAGGGCGTCCACGTCTACGCCATCAAGGGCGAGGATCACGAGACCTACTACACCCATCTGGCGCAGGCGCTCGCCTTCGGTCCCGACCTGACGCAGGATGACGGGGCGGACCTGGTGAGCTCGCTGCACATGGTCAAGCTCGGTCGCCTGGAGGACCTTGCCGGGCCGATCCGCCGGATGGTCGAAGCGATGTCGCCGGCCGAGCGGACGGCGCTGGTCGCGCGCGTGCGCGGTTCGACCGAAGAGACCACCACGGGCGTGATCCGGCTCAAGGCGATGGCGAAGGAAGGGATCCTTGCGTTCCCGATCATCGCCGTCAACGACTCGCGCACCAAGCACATGTTCGACAACCGCTACGGCACGGGACAGTCGACCCTCGATGGCATCGTGCGCGCGACCAACGTGCTGGTGGCTGGCAGCACCTTCGTGGTGGCAGGGTACGGCTGGTGTGGCCGTGGGCTGGCCATGCGGGCGCGGGGGGCCGGTGCGCAGGTGATCGTCACGGAGATCGAGCCGGTGGCCGCGCTCGAAGCCCGCATGGACGGGTTTGAAGTCATGACCATGGCCGAGGCCGCGCCGAGGGGGGATGTCTTCTGCACCCTGACGGGCAACATCCATGTCATCCGCGCGGAACACTTCCTTGCGATGAAGGACGGTGCCATCGTCTGCAACTCCGGGCACTTCAACGTCGAGCTCGACCTCGAGGCGCTGGCCAAGATTTCCAGTGAGCACCGTGCGGTGCGGAACTTCGTCGAGGAGTTCGTGGTCGACGGGCGCCGCATCCTGGTGCTCGGGGAGGGACGCCTGATCAACCTGGCCGCCGCCGAGGGGCACCCGGCCTCGGTGATGGATATGTCGTTCGCCAATCAGGCGCTCGCGGCCGAGTACCTGGTGAAGAACGAGGCGACGCTCGGCCGGCAGGTGCACATGCTGCCGCGCGAGGTCGATGTCCAGATCGCCACCCTCAAGCTGGCGGCGATGGGGACCCACTTCGACGTGCTCACGCCGGAACAGGTCACCTATCTCGCGAGCTGGGACGCGGGCACCTGATCCTCCTCGCGCTTTCCCTCGTGGTTGCTGCCCAGCAGCCGCCACAGGTGCCGGCGAAGCCGCGGAATGCGCCCGTGGAGATTGCCGGACGGATTCTGCGCCGAACCAACCGGGATTCGGTGCCGGTCGCCCGCGCGATGGTGGTGCTCCATCGGGTCGGCAAGGACGTTCAGGGGCCGATCGATTCGGTGGCGAGCGATGCAAGCGGCGGATTCCGGTTGCGGGTGCGACCCGACACGGGCGCGATCTACCTGCTGAGCGCCCGGTTCCGCGGGATCGAGTATTTCGCCCCTCCGGTCCTCCACGACCCCCAGCATGCCGATCGTGACATCCGTCTGGTGGTGTACGACACATCGTCGAGCGCCGAGCTCACGGTGTCGATGCGCCACCTGGTGGTCGGGCCCATCGACCAAACCGGCACTCGCGCGGTGGCCGACCTGGTCCTGCTCCAGAACGCGGGCACCGTGACGCGCCTTGCGGGCGACACACTGCATCCGACCTGGACGATGCGGCTCCCGCCGCGTGCGCAACAGGTCGAACTCGGCGAAGGCGACTTTGCCGTCGAAACGGTGGCGCAACGGGCGGATACCTTGCTGCTTCTTGCGGCGATCCCGCCCGGGTCTCGTGAGCTCACGGTGACCTACCGCATCCCGAGTGATGTCGCGCGCTTCGAGGTGCCCATCGATCACGACATCCCTGGGGTCGATGTGCTTTCGGAAGACGACAAGCTGGTGGTGCGTGGGGGCCTCGTGCGTCGCGACACGATGACGGTGGCCGGACGCCATTTCACGAAATGGGACGGACCGATGCGCGCAGGTGAGCCACTGGTGCTGGAGTTTCCGGTGCCGTCCCGCACCTCGACCTGGGTCTTGCCGGCGCTGATCGCGCTGCTCGGCACCGGCCTGCTGGGTCTCGGCTTGGTGTCGTCTCGTCGCGCCGCCGCCGCGCCCCAGCCACGGGTCGCCTGGCCGGCCGGCCTCGATCCGGACGCCGAATCCATTCTCGATCGCATCGTGGCGCTGGACGCCGCCCATGCGGCTGGCCCCGGCAGCATGCCCGAGGCCGACTGGCAGGCGTACCAGCAGGAACGGACGCGGTTGAAGGACGAACTCGCGTCCCACTTGCCGAGGTGAGCGAACGCTCCTAGCTTCGTCAGGACAACTGAAGTGTGTTCGCGAATGGGGACGCTCGGAAGTCCGGTGCAACACCGGCGCGGCCCCGCCACTGTAACGGGTAGTAGCTGTCGTCGTTCACTTTGCCACTGGGATGCTCCCGGGAAGGCGAACGACGCGCCCGAAGCCAGGAGACCTCTCCGTTCGCGCCACCTGCAATCCCTCGGGGGAGGGAACGGTGGCGTGCAGTGGAGCTTCGCGCCCATCGGGGCCGGCTTCGTCTTCGCGCCCATCTCCTCCCCACACTGGAGATGGGCGTTTTGTCATGACCGCACCGCGATCGCCTCGCTCACGCCTCGCGCTCCCGATCCTGCTGATCGTGGCGTGCTGCGCGGCGGTGGCTGGGCTGCTCCTCGGGGCAGTAGCGTATTCGCCTTCGGCTATCGGAGCCGCGCTGCGCCACGGCGGTGGGGTGGACGCCACGATCATCCGCGAGATGCGCTTCCCTCGGGTCGTGCTCGCCTTCGGGGTGGGCGGGGCCCTCGCGGTGGCCGGGGCCGCGCTCCAGGCGCTGCTGCGCAATCCCCTCGCGGAGCCGTGGCTCCTCGGCTTGAGCGGCGGGGCCTCACTGGGGGCCGTGATCGCGATCGCCGTCGGGCTGCCTGCGGGCTTGAGTGTGGCAGCCTGTGCGACCCTGGGCTCACTGGCGGCCGTGGCGCTGGTGTACCGCATCAGCAGCGTGGCGGGCCGCCGACTTGATCCGCGAGTGCTCTTGCTGGCGGGAGTCGTGGTTGGCGCGTTCAGCGGTGCGGTCACCACCGCCATCCTCGCCATGACCGATCCGTTCACGTTTCACTCGGCGAGCATGTGGCTCTTCGGCGGATTCGGGCGGGCGACCTGGCCGGTGGTCGGGCAATTCGTGCTGGTGGCGGCGGGGCCGTTGCTGCTCCTCTGGTGGTTGTCGCGCGCGCTTGATCGACTCGCCCTGGGTGATGAGACGGCCGCGATGCTCGGGGTGGATGTCGACCAGACGCGGCGCCTGGTGATCCTGGCCACCACCATCTTGACCGCCGCGAGCGTCGCTGCCGCGGGAGTCATCGGCTTCGTCGGCCTGGTGGTGCCGCACTCCCTCCGGGTCTTCGTCGGGCCACTCCATCGCCGCCTCCTTCCCGCGGTCTTCCTGGCGGGCGGCGCCTTTACCGTGCTGGCGGATGCCGTTGCCCGTACCGTGCTGCGTCCTTCCGAGTTGCCGGTCGGCGTCGTGACCGCGCTGGTCGGCGTGCCGATCTTCGCGGTGTTGTTGCGCCGGAGCTTGCGATGAAACTCGAGGCCACCGGTTTGCGGGTGAGCTACCGCGGCACCACCACGCCCGCCCTCGACGACGTCCGGTTCACAGTTGCGGCTGGCGAGTTTGTGGCAGTCGTCGGTCCAAACGGCAGCGGCAAGACCACCTTGTTGCGGGCGCTGCTTGGCCTGGTCCCCGCGACCGCCGGGCAGGTGATGCTCGACGGGCGACCGCTCGGTGACTGGAGCCGCCGCGCCCTGGCCGAAACGATCGGCGCGCTGCCGCAGCGCGAGGAGCCTGCCTTTCCGCTCACCATCGAAGAAGCCGTCCTCATGGGCCGTTGGTCGCGCCTTGGCCCGGTCGCCCCCGCGGGTCCCGCCGATCGAGTCGCCGTCGCAGAGGCGCTGGCGCGCTGCGATCTGGCGAATTTCGAGCGGCGCGGCACCGACACCCTGTCCGGCGGAGAATGGCAGCGGGTCCGGCTCGCGCGGGCGCTCGTCGCCACACCCCGCCTCTGCTTGCTCGATGAGCCCACGGCGGCCCTCGACATGGGGCATGAGATGGAACTGTTCGAACTCCTGCGCTCTCTGGTGCGGGACGGGCTCGGTGTCCTGGTCATCACGCACGACCTCAACCTCGCCTCACGGTACGCCGACCGGATGGTGCTGATGCACCGAGGCCGCGTGGTGGCGAGTGGGATGCCGGTCGAAGTGCTCCGCGCAGACATGCTTTCCCAGACGTTCGGGTGGCCCGTCGCGGTCACCCAGTGGCCCGATGGCACCCCCCAAGTTCACCCATTGCGCCGGCCGGATGCGACCGAAGCCATCCCGCGCGCTTCCTTCCCGATCTGAGGTCCACGCCGTGCGTGTGCTCCGCCATCTTCGACATCCGCTCGTCGCCGCTGTGGTCGTGCTCGTCCCCGCTCCCGTGCAGGGACAGGCGGCGCGTGACACGACGCGCGTGAGCGACATCGTCGTGACCGCGACGCGGGTTCCCGCCTCGACGAGTACGGTTGCGGCGGCCACAACCGTGATCTCGGGCGATGATCTTCGGGCCCGCGGAATCACCTTCGTCATCGACGCGTTGCGCGAGGTGCCCGGCATGGTCCTGGTGCAGGGCGGATCGTATGGCGCGGTCACCTCAATGTTTCTCCGAGGCGGCGAGAGTGACTACGTCAAGGTGCTCCTGAACGGCGTCCCCCTCAACCTGCCTGGCGGGAGTATTGACCTTGCCAATCTGACCACGGCGGATCTGGCGCGCATCGAGATTGTGCGCGGGCCAACCAGCGTGCTGTATGGCGCGGACGCGATGAGCGGCGTGGTGCAACTGTTCACCAGGTCGGGTGTACCGGGGATGCGAGGCGAGCTCGCCGTGCGTGGCGGGACCTTCGGAGCCCGGGATGTTGATGCCCACCTGTCGGCTGGTGCGCGTCACCTCGCCGCCAGTGTCAACTGGGGCCGCTTGGTCTCCGATGGGATCTACGCATTCAACTCCGGCTATCGCGACGACGTCGGCTCGGCGAGACTCACCTGGGACGGCTCGGCACGCGGACAGGTTGCCTTCACGGCGCGCCACACGAGCGCGCTGGCCCACTATCCCACCGACTTTACCGGTGCACCGGTGGACCACAACCAGTGGGTGAGTGAGCAAGGGTTGGCCCTCGGTCTCGAGGCCTCGCGCCCCCTGGGCGGCAGGTGGACGGCGAACCTGCAAGGCATCGCGTCGCGAAGTCTTCGGGGTGCGCAGAATCGTCCCGACTCACCGGCCGACACCATCGGTTTCGGCTATGATGCCGACGCGAGTGCCGTCACCTGGCGTCGTGGAGTGGAGGCACGGCTGGACTGGCGCCCGGGCGCCGAGACGGTCGTGTCCCTGGGTGTGGCGATGGAGCGCGAGTCCATCGATCAGTCCACTCGGACGGTGATGAATTTCGGCACCGGTCCCTCCGTCGAGCGCGATTCGTTCGAGGTGCATCGCACCACGCGATCCGCCTACGGCCAGGTGCTGCTCACGCCGCTCCGTTCGATATCGGTGCAACTTGGCGCGCGCCTCGATCGCAACTCCGCCTTCGGCAGTGACGCGACCGGGCGCGCCGGGGTGTCGTGGCAACTCTCGCACACGGCGAGGCTCTGGACGGCGGCCGGAACGGCCTTCAAGGCGCCGACCTTCTTCGAGCTGTTCGCGGCCAGCGCCTTCGAGGTCGGCAATCCGGCACTTGCTCCCGAGCGGAGCGCGAGCGTGGAGGTCGGCGGCGAGCAGCGTCTGGCGAGCGGACGCGTCACCCTTGGCGCCACCATCTTCGCCCAGCGCTTCCGTGACCTGATCCAGTACGTCAGCGCCCCGCCCGGCCAACCGACGTACGCCAATCTGGGTGGTGCACGGAGCCGAGGCGTCGAGGCATCCCTCGGGATCGTCGTGTCACGAAGGCTCGGGCTCCGCGGCCACTGGACCTGGCTTGGCACCATGGTCACCGATAGCGGCCACGCATCCACCGTGACCTTCATGCAGGGCAGGCCCCTGCTGCGTCGCCCGGCAAGCAGCGGCGGCGTGACGGCCACGCTTCGGCACGCCGGGACGACCCTGGCGACGACGGTCAACCACCTCGGCACGCGGGATGATGTCGACTTCCGGGATTTCCCCTCGACCCGGACCGCATTACCCTCCTATACCACCGTGGATGCCTCCCTCGACATCCCGGTGCGGGGACCGGGCCGGAACGTCCCGGGTCTGGACGTCACGCTGCGGGCGGAGAATCTCTTCGCCGCCGCGTACCAGCAAACGATCGGCTTTCCGGGCCGTGGGCGCACCCTGTTGGCGGGGGCGCGGGTTCGGTTCGGAGATCAGGGAGAGCGGTGATGCCACGTTGGTTGATCGGGCTGGCGTTCCTTGGGCTGATCACGGCGTGCGCCGCCACGCTGCCCTCGGCGGTGCCCGTCGAAGTGCTGGTGGTGCTGGACAAGCAGTCCAACGAATTGCTGATCATCCCCACCGATAGCATCGGGGTGGTACACCACTTCTCGCTGGCGGGGACCACGTTCAGCAATCCCACGCTGCTGGCCGTACGGGGCACCAAGGTGGCGGTGGGCTATGGCAGCAGTCACTGGGTCGCGGTGATCGACCTGAACGGTCCCCGCGTGACCCAGCTCTTCTTCATCGGTGGCAATGACGTCCTCCGCGCAATCGCCCTGACCGGCGATGATGAGGGGTACGCGGCCGTGCCCAACACCAATACGGTCGTGCGTTTTCATCCACTGAGTGGCGGAACAGACGCACCGCTCGACCTGAGCTTGTATCGGCTCAGCGGGCCCCGTGGCTTCGCCGTGGCCCGCGGCCTGACCTACGCCATCAACGGCAACAGGCAGAACTGTGATCCGGGTCCGCCTGGGTGTCCGACCGGGAAGGCGAGCTGGCTGACCGTGCTCGACCCGACGCACCCCGATTCGATTCCCTTGATCGGTCCAGGCAACGCTTCGGTGGCAGCCACTTCGCCGGACGGACTGTTGTACGTGCTCGTGCGTGGTGACAGCGGCACCTACGATGGCCAGTTGACAGGCGTGAATCCCGTCGATCCGGCCCGGTCGCAGTTCTCCTACGCCGGGTTCGGGCCCGCGCCGCAGTTTGTTGTTGCCGACGGATTCAATCGGCTCCTGATCGCGAGTGCCGCCGGACTGATGGCGTTCAACACGAGCAACCGCACCATCATCCAAGGGGCTCCTGGCATCCCCCTCTCCCACGCCACCGCGCTGGCAGCGGACGGTCTCGGACGGATCTATGTGACCGAGGCGGGCGGATGTGCGGCTGGTGGCGCGAACGGCCGGGTGCGGATCTTCGGCAACAACTTGGTCGAACGGGTCGGTCCTACCGTCGGCGTCTGTCCCGTCGCCGCGGCCGTGACGGAGATCCCCGCCGAGCAGTACCGCCTCGGCGGGTGATGCGTGGCGGGCTCGCCGCTCATCACCCCGGCTCTCATCATCGGTACGCTGCGCTACGGCGAAACCTCGCGAATCGTTCGCCTGGCGACCCGCGATCACGGTGTCGTCAGTGCGATTGCCAAGGGCGCGCTTCGGCCGAAGAGCCGCTTCGGGGCGGCCTTGCAGTTGATGAGCGAGGGGCAGGCGCATCTCATCCCGTCCCGGACATCCGATCTCCACACGCTGGCCGCCTTCGACCTGACCCTCCTGCATGCCGGCCTTGCCAAGGTCCACGAGCGCTTCGCCGCGGCGTCAGCGCTCGCTGAACTGGCGACGCGATTCGTGCCGCCCGCACCCAACCCGGACATCTACCAGCAGCTGCACGAGAGTGTGGCCCTGCTCGAGCTCGCACCTCCCGAGGCCACGGTGGTCGTCGGGTTGCGTGCCCTCTGGCGGTTGATCACCGAATTGGGAGTGGCGCCGGTGATGCGACGTTGCGCCCGGGATGGCGCCGCACTGTCCGACGGCATGGTCGCCTTCTCGTTCCGCGATGGCGGCTTCCTCTGCGCGAGTTGCGCGGCGGGGGGGGCGAGCACGCGCCTTGGCGCGGAAGATCGCGACGCGCTGCGCTCGCTCATCGAGCCTGGCGGTGCGCTCCCAATCCTGTCGCGGGCGCAGGTGGCGGCGCATCGCCACCTCCTGATGCGCTGGGTGCAGAGTCATCTCGGCGAGACGCCAATGCCGGCACTCGAGTACTGGCTGCGCGGTGGACTCGCGTGATCATCGGCCTGGCAGGGCACGTCGACCACGGCAAGTCGGCGCTCGTCACCGCGCTCACCGGCATCGCGACCGACCGCCACCCGGAGGAACGGCAGCGCGGGATCACCATCGACTTGCAGGCCGTGGCGCTGCGCGATGATCGCGGCGTCCCCACGGTGGCGCTGGTGGATGTGCCAGGGCACGAGGACTTCCTGCGGGCCATGGTGGCGGGCGCTTCCGGCATCGCGGCGGTGCTGCTGGTGATCGCCGCCGACGAAGGCGTCATGCCGCAGACGCGCGAGCACCTGCTGGTGCTTGAGCGGCTCGGTGTTCCCCGGGGGGTCCCGATCCTTACCAAGGTGGACCTGGTCGATCCGGAGCTGGCTGATCTCGCCGCGGAGGAAGTGCGGGAATTGCTCGTTGCCTCCCCGATCGCGTTCGACGCACCCATGCAGGTCAGTGCCCGCACCGGTATCGGCATCGCGGCGTTGCGCGAGCACCTGCTGGCACTCGCGGCCAACCACACGGTGCGCGATCCTGATGACCACTTCCGCCTCCCGGTCGACAAGGTGTTCAGTCGCTCCGGTGTCGGGACCATCCTGACCGGTACGACCTGGTCCGGACATGTCAGGGTGGGCGATGCAGTGCGGTTGCTGCCGCCAGATATCGAATTGCGTGTGCGCACGCTGGAATCGCACGCCACCGCCATGGTCGTGGCCGGCCCGGGAGTACGGCTCGCCGTGGGAGTCTCTGGACTCGATCGCCACGACGTGCGACGCGGCGACGTGCTCGTGCAAGCCGTGGCCCCCTGGCCGCTCACCACAGCCTTCGACGCGTGGGTCACGCTCGCTCCAGCGGCGGGTCGGCCGCTCGACGGCCGGCGCCGCGCCCGGATCCACCTGGGCACGGCGGAGGTCGCCGGGCGGGTCCTGCCGCGGGGCTCGATTGCGCCAGGCGCTTCGGGGCTCGCCAGAGTCGCTCTGGATCGGCCGGTCGTCGCGCGCGGCGGCGATCACTTCGTGCTGCGATCCTGGTCACCAACGACGACGATCGGTGGCGGCGTCGTAGTCGATCCCCTGCCGCCGTCCCGGGCTCCCTGGCCAGCCGAGCTCGGTGATTCCAATCCTGGAGTCCGGCTTGGCGCCCTCGTGGTACGGCGACGGTTTGGCTTGGCGATCGATGACGTCCCCTTTGTGCTCGGCATCCGCGCCAAAGACGTCAGTGCCGCTGTGATC
Organism: Gemmatimonadota bacterium; assembly: GCA_025361465.1. Taxonomy (GTDB): domain Bacteria; phylum Gemmatimonadota; class Gemmatimonadetes; order Gemmatimonadales; family GWC2-71-9; genus Palsa-1233. Next base: position 768 of record JANYAG010000141.1, on the reverse strand, counting down.
GAAGGGGACTTGGAAGTGATGGGAAGGCGGTTGGTCCCACGCACCCTCCTCAAGGTAGCCGAAGCGCGTGTGCTGAATCGGCTGAAGCACCACCACATCAGCTCGCCACAGGCGGCCGGCCTCTCGATCGAGACCCTTCGCCGGGCGGTTTCAGCTCCAGCAGAATGGGCCGATGCCCTGGTCGCCCGGCTGGTCGGTTCCGGGCGGATCGTGGTGCGCGACGGACTGGCGGCCCTGAAGGAATTCAGGCCGCAGGCGGACCTGACCGAGCGCGCCATGCCCAAGGTGCTGGCAGCCCTTCGGGCTGGCGGACTGCAGGCGCCCACTGCCGCGGCCCTCTCCACGTCCCTGGGAGAGCCGGGAGCAGCGGGGGCCCTCCGGGTCGCGGAGTCGCGGGGTGAGGTCGTCCAGGTGGAGCGGGGGTGGTGGGTGACCAGGGAGGCCGCAGATGGCTTCGCGGTCCTTCTGCGCGAGTTGGGGGCAGGATCCCCGATCGCTCTGGCGTCGGTGCGCGAGCGGACCGGACTCTCGCGGAAGTTCCTGATTCCGCTGTTGGAGTGGGCGGATCGCGCCGGAATCACGCGGCGTGAGGGGGAGAACCGCGTCCTGATCGCTCGCCGCTAGCTTGACACGTGCCGTAGCAGCGCGGCAACTTGACCATGAGCCGGCCAGCGGCAGGCGCGGCGGCTCGGATCGTTCGCCACCAGTGGAGGATTGCCCGAACCTTTCATCGTCAGACGACAGGAGTGCTCATGCGCCGGCGCGTCG
>JANYAG010000123.1 GCA_025361465.1 Gemmatimonadota bacterium | reverse complement strand
TATTGCCCTCGCTGTCGCGGAAGGCGACAACTTTGCCGTGACCGCCCATGTCGCGCTCGTTGATGCGCGGGCCACGCTTCCGCTCGTGCTCGACGTCGACGAGCCGTTCGCCGTCGGGGCGGATCGCATCGCCAACGTGCTCGGTGCGTTAGCGTTGCATCCGGGGGACAGCATTGTCGTCGACTTCGGGACGGCCACCACCTTCGACTGCGTGACGGCCGATCGGCGCTTCATCGGTGGCTCGATCATGCCCGGGCTTCGCACCAGCGCGGAACAGCTGGTGCGCCGGGCGGCAAAGTTGACCGCGACCGAACTGATCCCACCGACTCGCGCGATCGGGCGCCGCACGGATGATCATATTCGGGCCGGCGTATTGTTTGGGACTGCCGATGCTGTCGACGGGATGATCCGGAGGATCCGGGCCGAGTGGCCCGGCGGGGCGCGGCCGAAGGTCATCGCCACCGGTGGCCTGGCGACGTTGGTCAGCTCCCTGGCGACGTCCATCGACGTGGTCGATCCGGACCTGACATTGCACGGACTGCGAGTGGCGGCCGAATCACTCGGTCTGGTGACATGAGCGCTGGTCGCGACGACCTCGAGCTGTCTCCCCTCCGACAACTCGCTGAACGTCGGCTCGGGCCCGTGCTGCCCTACGTCCTGCATCTCCGGCCGGCGCAGTGGCCGATCATGACCGCCCACACCTGCCTGGGTTGGTGGCTCGCATCCGGGCTCCATCGACTGGATGCCCCCGCGTGGCTCGGCCTCGGGGCGTGGGTGATCGCCCTCAACGGAGGCACCCTCGCGCTCAACTCCGCCTTCGATCACGACACCGGTGACATCGCGTTCCTTCGCCGCCCGCCCGCACCGCCACGAGCGCTCGGCTGGTTCGCCCTCGCGCTGATGGTGTTCGGGCTCGGGCTGACGTGGGCGCTGCCGGTGGGCTTCCGGCTGGTGTACGCCATCTGCCTGGTGATGTCGATCCTCTATTCGGTGCCGCCGATTCGGCTCAAGGCGGTGGCCGGTGCCGACTGGGTCATCAACATGCTCGGCTTCGGGACGCTGTCACCCTATGCTGGCTGGCTGATCACGGGGCAATCGATCGATCTTCGGCACCACCTGATTTTCTGGGCGTTCTGCCCGCTGTTCGGCGCCCTCTACCCATTGACGCAACTGTACCAGATGGACGAGGACCGCGCCCGGGGAGACCGGACCCTCGCGATCCGGTTCGGCGCACGCGCCAGTTTGATGCTGGCGCTCGGGTGTGCGGCCGTCGCCTTCACGCTCCTCGCGGTCGCCGGCCAGATGAGTGGCTGGGCAGGGGTGCGCGGTGGCGCCCGCTGGTTCGGGTTGCTCGTGGCGGCAACGGCCTGGTGTTTCGTCCTGCTGCCGTGGTACCGCAATGCCCGGCGCTGGTCGACCAGGGAACACCAATCCGGGATGTACCACGCTCTCTGGGCGTGGGCCCTGACGGACGTCGCGGTCCTGCTCGCCTGGGCGATCTGACGAGCACCACCCTTGGCCTGTCGACTGGATACGGACTAGTTTAGCCGGTCTACGGCACCTGGTCCTTCGGAGATCCCATACCATGGCCACCGCGGCTCGGATCACTAGCGAGTTCGACACCACGGATGTGCGGCGCATCGTGCGCGGCTCGATCATCCTCGGCTTTGCACAAGCCATCTGTGTCTTCCTCGTCTCCCTGGTCAATAAGACCCTCACGGGAACGGCGGATCATGCGCTCACCGCAATCGTGGTCGCGTTTGGTGCCGCCATGACGATCTTCTGGCCCGGCATGCAGACCCGCCCAAGGACGATCGAGGGGATCGCTGGCGCCGCCGGGATCGGGCTTGGCGCCACCTGGGCCTTCCTCGGATTCGACGTCGCCCTGCTGCAGCCGTTGCACACCTACACCAATCGCTGGGCGCAGATCGGCGGCTTCTCCAACTGGTGGTATCTCCCCGTGTGGTGGATGGTGGGGACCTACCTGTCGTGGATGGGCGGATGGATGCTCTCCAACCAGGCCAGCAGGACCGGCGAAGCTTCAGTTCCAGCAGCGATCGGCCTGGCCGGCGCGTTGACCGTCGGGTGCGGTGTGCTGGCGGCGGTCCTGCATTTCCCCGGCGCGGGATGGAACGTGCCGACCTTCGCCATCGCCGTGCTCCCGGCCCTTGCCCTGGGCACGCTGGTCAGCGGACTCGGCGCCAGGCGCCTGTAGTTCCGGGATTCGGATGATCTGGCGCATTGTCCGGCGGGTATTGCGCCTCGCTGGGTGGCTGATGACCCCGATGGTGATCCTTGCCGCGGCTGGGGCCGGGGCTTTCCTGCTGGCCCTCGCGGCGCCAAAGTTCTCCATCACCGTGGGCTTGGGGTTGATCGGAGCGGCGGGGTTACTGGGAGCCATCGCCGGGCTTCTGTTCTGGATGAAGATCCTCCGACGGAGTCCTGAATTGCGGCAGGCATTGGCGGTCACATCCGATGGGGTGCCGGAAGGGAAGGCCATCGAGGAGATGTTTGAACTCGATCGCCCAGGCCCAGGAGGCGGTTCGCCATGAATCGCATCGGTCGCCTCGTCTCATTCCTCGTGCTCGCGCTCCTCTTGGCGCGAGCGGGGCGCGCCGCCGCCCAGCAAGGCGTGTTCTTCACCGCCGGGCGTGTCCTTGCCGGATCTCCCGAAGAGTCAAGTTGGCGGGCCACCATCGAGCGAGACCTCATCGGCCCGATCGGGGCGGACGTCTCGTTCATCGCCTTCCCCGGGGGGCGTCCGGCGTCCGGCCGACTCTATGGACTGGGAGCGGACCTGACGCTGTTCAGCGCCGACCGGGGAGTCCCGACACTCTTCGCAGGTGGCTCGGCGGGCATCGGTACCGGTGGACAGAAGAAGCTGTGGGCCAGCGCCTCGCTTGGTGCCCGGATGTCGATCATTTCTGTGGGCCCCTTCCGCCTCATGGCCGAGGGGCGCTGGCGGAACCTGACCATCGAGGGTCGTGACGGGTTCGAAGTGGCCGCCGCGTTCGGTTGGCGCGGTGCCCCCCGGGCGCGCGGCCCGTTGTTGCCCGAATCTGCGGGACTTTGGCTCCCCCACGCGACCGCCGAAGTGCTCCGAGCCAACGGCATCCCCGAGGCGAAAGCCCGCCTCATCGACGATGTCATCACCACCGCGCTGGAGTCGATGGGGTCGCCCTATGTCTGGGGGGGCACTGGCGATGGCGATGGTGGATTCGACTGTTCCGGCCTGATCTACTATGCCTATCGCCAGCACGGCGTCTCGCTGCCGCGCACGGCCGAAAGCCAAGCCAAGGCCGGCACCGCCATCCATCGGGAACTCGACCTGCTCCTGCCGGGCGACCTCCTCACTTTCGCCGAGCGTGGCGAGTCCGTCAGCCATGTCGGCCTCTATGTTGGCGAGGGCCGGTTCATCCACAGTTCGTCATCTGGCGTCCGGCTCAGCCGCCTTTCAGAGGAGGACCCTGACGGACGCACCTGGCTGAAGAAGTGGGTCGGGGTTCGACGCGTGATCGAGTAACCCCGGTGCCGCGCTTCATTCCATCTTCATTCCCTTCATCTCGCCCATGCCGTTGATTCTCGCCTCGAGAAAGGCGATGTCCTTCTTCCAGTCGGCGTTGTTGACGTCGACCTTGGGCCACTCTTCGAGCCGGTCGGGCGCAAACAGCAGCACCAGATGGATCATGGCCCCATCCACCAGCGTCTTGCCGGTCGGATTGCTGTAGTTCCCCACCAGCCGATACGTCTTCCCCTCCTGCAGCCGGATGCCGTTTCCGGTGATACCGGGCAGGATGCGCTCGACCGACAGCAGGTGGCCATCACTCGCTTGCGGGGTCTTGAGGCGCACCACCGGGCGCGGATTGCCGTTGCTGACGTCGGACAAGGTGATCCCCGTGGCATACGCGTGCGCATGCCCACCAGCGCCGATGATGCGCCCGCTCAGGGACAGCTTGAAGTCGGCCGAGTACTTGGTGTCACCGGGGGGGAGATCGAAGTCCGCATCGCGGCCGACCGGGTTCACCACATCCATGTAGCCAGGCAGGATGCTGAGCGGCCGGGGCACCAGGTTCGTCGGGGAGTACTCGATCGTCAGTTCCACCGTGACGCCCTTCACGTCCTGGGTCGTCTCATTGTCGAACATGATGAACAGCGCCATCGGCATGGTGGACGCCACCGGGACACCGACGGTCGCCGGCAAGTGGATATCCTCGGTTTCCTGGCCGAGGGCGATGAT
>JANYAG010000122.1 GCA_025361465.1 Gemmatimonadota bacterium | reverse complement strand
GTGAACGGTGAACGGTGAACGGTGAACGGTGAACGGTGAACGGTGAACGGTGAACGGTGAACGGTGAACGGTGAACGGTGAACGGTGAACGGTGAACGGTGAACGGTGAACGGTGAACGGTGAAAAGCTAACACTGTCTATATTAAGTGGCCATTGTCAACATTACATGGCAACACCTTGCAAATGCTACCCTTCCGCCAGTTCGAGCAAGGGCACCCCCAGGAGTGGCTCAGCTTCCCTCACCAATCCAGCATCACTCCGCGCTACGCCTCGAAGGCCCGCCAGGTCGTAACTCCGGCAGTTGAGTCGCACGCCAAACCGGCCCGCGAGCGCTTCCCCCGACGTCTCGAAGCGCTCCTTCAGGCGAGTGGCTGAATCCAGGTCACTGGCAACCAAGACGACCTCAACCGGCTCGGCAAGCTGTTCTTCTCTCCGGGCGGTCGTGCCTACAATGGCCAGCGCCAGCAGCCCTTCCCGTTCTCCTCCGGCCGCGATGGCCTTGAGCTCGGTTCGCAGGGACGGAAAGAAGTCGGCCTCGGCCCGCAGCAACCCGGCAATCACCGGCGCCAACCGGTGCCGGCTGCATGTCCTGACCCGGCGTTCGCGGCCGCCCTCCAATTCCTCGACGATGCCAACGGCGATCAGGTCGGCGAGCGCGAGGTCGATGCTGCGGTAGGCCATCCCCGACCGGCGAACGACTTCCCGATGCTGGAGTGGGGTCACGGCCCGGCCGAGGATCCGGAGGACGGCGAGCTTTGAGCGCGTTCCGAGAACCACGGAGAGCGGCTCATGCAGGCAGGCTGAAGGCCTAGTCTTTGGCATATAATAAAGTAGGCACTTGCCTGTTTTATTACCACTACCGGAAATGTCGCTACAATTGACCTGAACATCGGAAAGTCGATTTTGGTCAGGAAGTGGTCTTTTCGAGCGAAATTCCGGCGGTTTCGCACACCCGAGCGACCGTTTCGCCGATTTTGTTGTTCGGGGTCGAGGCGCCAGCCGTAAGCCCAATGACGCCTGGAATGGGCAACCAGTCATTCGCCACCATCTCTGAGCGGGTCCGAACCGGCTGGAACCGGATGGTCCCGGCGACGGGATCGATGCCCGACGCGTCCTCGAGATGGTAGGTCCGCACCCCTTTGCTCTCGGCCAGGGCGGCCAGAGCGCAGGTATTTGAGGAGTTGTAGCCGCCGATCACCAGCATGACGTCGGGCGGGTCGAGCAGCAGGGCGTCGACCGCGTCCTGGCGCTCCTGGGTGGCAGAGCAGATCGTGTCGAAGGAGCGGAAGTGTTCGGCGAGCTGCGCTGCACCGTAGCGGTTCGCCAACGCACCGCGCAGCCGAGCGGCGATCGCCAGCGATTCGCCCGAGAGCATGGTGGTCTGGTTCGCGACGCCAATCCGTGACAGGTCCGTCGAGAAATCGAATCCCGGGGAGACCGCCTTCGCGAAGCGCCGGGCCAGATCTTCGGGCTCGCCGCGTCCCTCGATCCATTCGCAGATCAGCTCGGTTTCGCGCATATCAAAGACGACGAGGTACTTCCCGCCGGGATAGCGCCCCACCTGGCTCGCCGTCGCCTTGGTCTCCTCGTGGTAGTGCTTGCCGTGGATGACCGACGTGAAGCCATCACGCGCGTAGCTCTCCACTCGCTTCCACACGTTCAGCACCGAGCCGCAGGTGGTGTCGACCAGGATGCAATTGATGGCACGCAACCGCTCGAAGTCCCGCATCGTCACCCCGAAGGCCGGGATCAGGACCACGTCGTTTGCGGTGATCCCGCTGAAGTCAAATTCGGCATCGGCCGGGCGGTGCAGGAAGACAATGCCCATGGCCGCGAGCTTGGCGTTGACGTGCGGGTTGTGGATGATCTCGCCGACCAGGAAGATCCGTCGGTCGGGGAACTTGCTGCGCGTCTCGTAGGCGTAGTCGACCGCCCGATCGACGCCGTAGCAGAACCCGAACTCCTTGGCGAGGCGGAAGGTCAATCGACCGGCCACCAGCTGGTTGCCGCCCGCGCGCATGGCATCGACCACGGTGCTGTGATAGTCCGCCGCCAGCTGGCCGTCGATCTCAGGCTTGAGGCCGAAACCACGGCGGAAGTACGTCGATTCCATCAGGTACACCCCGCGGCCATCGCGACGACTTTCAACCCGGCAAAACGTCCCCTCACCACGATCGAGTCCCCACCGGTCATCGCCCGCAAGGTGAGCACAACCGATCCCGACAATGTTGCGCCAACCTCGCTGATGTCGACCCGACCGCCGGTCGAGCGATAGGCCACCACCGCAACCGGAGCTGCCACGGTATCAGCCATCAGGCGAAACCACCGGACGGCCGCGGAGGCGTTCGGCTTGGGCGCTTGCTGCGCCTGGTCAGGCGCGAAGACCGGGTGAGGCCCCTTGGTCACGGCGTCATTCTCGCGCAGGGCGATGGCAAAGCCCGTGTCGACCGCGACCGCCTCGATCTCGGCAACTCGCGACTTCGGGCACCAGTTGGCCACGGCCGGAAGCGTCATGGTGGCCGGGAAGCGCCCTTCGATCTTCAGCAGGATCGTACCCGGCGTCGGCTCAGCCCCGGCCCGGCCGTTCAGGCGCAGCGTGACGAAGACTCCCGCCGCGATCGCGACCACCAGCAGGCCGAAGGTGGCGACGCGGCGACTCATCGGAGTCCGCCGAAGATCAGGTCGAAGCGCAGGCCACGCCCCTCACGATGAGTCAGCGGATAGCTCAATTCCGCACGCATGAATCCACCAAGCAGCGAGTACCCGGCACCGACACCGGACAGGAAGAGCGCCTCTCCGAAGTTAGCCCGGTTGCCTGCTTGACCGGCGTCGAGGAAGAACACCGGCTTGAAGGTGCCCTTCCCAGGGCGGCTGAGATCGAACTGCGCAGACCAGAGGGCATCGCCGTGCGCCACGCCAAAATCGTAGCCGCGGATGGTATTGCTGCCGCCGGCCCGGAGCAGCATTTGCGGAACCGAATCCACCCCCGCCGCGATGCCGGCCTTGATGCGCGCCGTGAGCCAGCCGCCGGCGAGCCGTGACAGGCGCAACTCGCCGGCGAGCCGCGCGGCCGCACGCCCGGCGACCGAGAGCCCATCACCCTGCAGCGACCAATGCAGCGACGATCCGGTGTGATCCAGCCGCGCCTGACCACCGACAGCGAAGCCGTCCCGCACCGGCTCGTTCGGCGGGAAGTAGCCATCGGCCCCGAACAGTCGCGGAATGGCCGTCCGCGCCGCATTGCCGACGCTCCGCTGGTCTTCGACGCGCGCACCGAAACTGAACTCGGTGCCGAGTCCCCAGGAGGATTCGAAGTCGAGTCGCGCGCCTTGCGCGAGCAGGTAGGCCCCGTCGTCATGGCCAGCCAGGATGCCGCGCAGCGAGTTGCCGAAGTTCAACCCGCGGGCGAACGGATCGATGTCGACGAGGTCGCGTTGTACCGCGAGCGTCAGCCGTCCCCCCGGTGCATCACGCACTGCAGCAACCCGGGCCAGCAGGCGCCCGTCAGCCAGCCCGATCCGCGCCGTCCCGAACAGGTCCGTGAACGACACCGGCGCTCGCATCTGCCCGGAGAGTGAGAGCGTGGTGCCCTCGACGCGATTGTACCGCAACACTTCCCCGAACTTCTCCCACGAAATCCCGCGGTAGGATCGGCCGGTCATGTCGCCATCGAGCTTCTCCGCCATCCGGGCGAGGTCCGCGGTGGCGTCGCGCAGGCGCTGGCGATCGACCGGATTGTCGTCGAAGACCAGTGAGTCACCCCAAGCGGCGTAACTCTTGAGCGAATCAACAGGAGCACGATGGATCTGGAACCGCCCGCCATTGGGGAGATACCCGGTGCGATCGCGCCCCCGTCGGAGATACGGCCGTGCCGCGGAGGAGTCCTGGCGCAGCGTGGTATCGCGCGCGGGCGGCGGCGGTCCCGCTGGGGGCCGCCGATTGTTCGCGGTGAAGTTGACGCCGCCGCGCCGATATGGGCGCGGGGCGGTCGAATCGGGAAACCGCGCCGTGAAGGTGACGCGTGAACCCGTGTTGATACTGTAATCGTCAAAGGACGTCATCGCCTCGAACGGCACGATGATGTCGACGCCGAGCGGGATGCTCACCTTGCCAGCGAGCACCTGGCGGTAGGGCATCCAGTACCGGTTGTCCTGCAGGGCGTACTCCAAGTCGGCGTCGATCTGCAGGATGCGCGAGACGATGGCGTTCACGCGCTTGGCCGACACGCTGTCGTCATGGGTTGGGGTATCGGGGATACTCCAGATTTCGGTCCCGACCAGCCGGAAGGTGAATCGCGCGAGGTCACCGGTGGCGACATCGATCCAGAGCTTGCCCGCGACGTACGAGGGGCCCTTTCCCTTCGGCGTCACCGTCACACTGCGGATGGTGACTCGATGTCCCGCACTGGCGATCACGACCGAATCACCGGCGGCGTAGCGGTACAGTTGATCGGCCCCGGGGGCCAGCGGATGCGGCGCAGCGCGCACGCCGCCGGACTCGCCCAGCAGGCGGATCGAATCCCCGAGGGTCCGGGGGACAAACCAGGGACGCGAGAACATCGACGTGATGTCGGCACCTTCCACCTTGGTGGCGCTGCGACGACCGATGATGTCGAGCCGCAGATCATTGGGAAGCTGCCACGCCACCCGTGCATCAAGCTCCTCGACCGCCACCGAGGGCACCGACGCCCACTTCCGCTTGCCGAATGCGAACGACACGCGATAGCGGAGCTTGGCCTGGTAGTCGCGCACCGTGGAATCCTGCGCGTGGTGCCGCAGCATCGCGCGAGCCACCAGTTCCCTGGTGGCTCGGTCAGCGTACGTCGTGGTGTCGGAACCAGGCGCCCCGGTGAGGAGCGCCGAAATCATCAGGAGGTGGAAGACTGCTGGTCCCATTTGGTCCGACCGTCGCGGTGCAGGCCATAGGCGCGGAGGCGGCGCCAGAGTGTGGTGCGGGAGATGCCCAGGGTCTTGGCCGTATCGGCGAGCCGCCAGGTGTGGGCCTCGAGCGAGCGGACAATGGCATCCTTCTCTCGCGCGGCCAAGGTGGTCGGTCCCTCTCGCCGGGGGATGAAGATCGCCTCGCCCAGTTCCATGCCGGCGACCCGGAGCGTGGCCAGGCGGCCCCCGAGCCCGGCCAGTTCGGGCAGGAGATCGTCCTTCTCGCCGGTCGGGTCGAGCTCGACTTCCGTGAGCACACCTCTCGCGGCGGCGTTGAGATATGTCACCCGGCCCTGCGGGTCAAAGACCACGACTCCCTCGTGGAATTCATCGAGGAGGGCCTTGGCCAACGGGGAGAAGACCGATGGGAGCTGATTGGTGGTCATCGGCTGAGTCATGGTTGAGATTACGCCGGATACCGGGCTGCGGTTTCAGAAGGTGACGTCCGGGGCGTTTCGCCGGGGGACCTAAGCGGGCATATTCCTCGTCCAGCCATGCCCGATTCCAAGTCGTTCGACCTAGTCATGCCAACCGTGGGTCGATCCCGCCTGATCGGCGTGGCGATTCTGGTCGCTGCCGCTGCCTGCGGGGTGGCCGGGTACCTGCTCGACCCGCGCCTCACCGGTGGGGCAGTCTCCCTCACGGCTGCTCCAATCCTCACGGTCCTGGCGACGTTGGCTGGCATCGCTGGCATCATCGCCCTGATGCTGTCACCCAAGTCGTTGTCCGTTCCGCAGTTAGTCGCCCTCTCTGCCGCCGTTTCGGTGCTGGTAGCCCTGGCCCCGCTTGATCGTCCGGCAGGACAGGACACCCTCTGGGGCTTCCTGCTCGTTGCTCCGTGGCGATATGCCCTGACCCCGCTGGTGGTCCACTTTGCCTTCG
>JANYAG010000121.1 GCA_025361465.1 Gemmatimonadota bacterium | reverse complement strand
GCGCAACGGCACCCGGCCGGCCAGGTCCGCGACGAGAAAGGTGTCCTCGTTATGCTCGCGTGTCCGGCCGCGATCGGTGATGGCGTGTACGGAAACGCGGAATCGAGTCGTGGCGACCACTCCGGGTGGATGTCGAATCCTGCAACGTGTCTCGGCAAAGATAGGATTGCCAGCCGCCCCCGGGACAGGGGGGTGTCCATTTCCCCACGTTTCAGGCGTCTCCCGGGTATCTCCTTCGCCATGGGCCTAGATTCCACTGTGATGCTCCTGAGCCCCTCACGCTGGTCCGCGCTCCTCGGCCTCGCCGCTCTTCTGAGCGGGGCGTCACCGTTGCTGTCGCAGTCGACGGCACAGCGCCGCGAGTTGGTCGCGTTTCGCGATTCGCTTGCCAGCGTCGTCGATTCGACCCAGTTGTTCAGCATCGAGAAACAGCACATCACGAGGGCCCGTCAACCCGCGCTGTATGCGCCGCGCACGGTCGCAGACTCAGCACAGGCGGCACTGCTGCACGTACGCTTGGGGTTCATCTCTCTCCGGCTCGGCGAGGTGGTCGGGCGGGCCAGCTACGACTCAGCCGCCTCGGAGTTCACTTGGGCGGCTGAGCTCAGGCCGCGGTGGCCCTATAGCTGGTTCGGACTCGGGCTTGCGGAACTCGGGGTCGGTGATGCCGGCAATTCGTTCGTCCGCGGCATGCAGACCATGCTGGGCAAGGACGCCCTGACGCGCGCGGCCAATGACTTCGCCCGGAGCGCCGAGGTGGACTCCTCGTTTGTCGAGGGACTGGTCGAGCTGAGCAACACCGCCCTGCGGCAGCGTATCAATGCCCGGATGGATGTCGCCCTCGCCGCCCTGCGCCGCGCCGCCCGGAGTCCTGTGGCCCGTCAGCCGGAAATCCTGCTCGCCAGAGGCAGGGTCGAACGAGAGGTCGGTGATCCGGATTCCTCGCTGGTCGCCCTGAGCGTCCTGCTGGAGGCCGAGCCGAAGAACGCCGTGGCGATGCTTGAACTCGCGCGCACCCGATTCGCCGTCGGCCGGCTCGATGGGGCCGACCCCTGGTATCGTGGCCTCGCGTCGGGCGACAAGGAAGCGATCGCGATGTACCGTCGCGACGTGTCGTTCATCATGGATGATTCGCTGCTGCGGAAGTTTGACCGGGCCAAGCCCGAAGGGCGGGTCGCCGAGGTGCGGAAGTTCTGGGACGTCCGTGATCGGGACGAACTGCACCGGCCCGGCGAACGGTTGCGGGAACACTATCGACGCCTCGATTATGCGGCGCGAAACTTTCGTCTCGTTTCCATCAACCGCCAGTACAACATCGAAGAACGCTATCGCTCGACGCAGGTGGAGTATGACGACCGCGGCGTGATCTGGATCCGCCAGGGACCGCCGGATGATCGTCGGCCCTACAACATCCCCGGCCTCGAACCCAACGAAACCTGGGTGTACCATCGCGAAAGCGCCGACCTGATCTTCCACTTCGTCGCGCGAAACGACGTCCAGGACTACCGGCTGGTGCCGAGCATCTTCGACGTGATCGGGTATTCGGCCTCGGTGCAGCTCGAGGGGCGGGTGATCACGCAGGGGGGGGCTCCGGGTACCTCGAGCATCGCCTCAATCCTTCCGGGTGCTCGAACGGGCGGCAACCAGGATTCCATGATGCAGGTGGCGCGGGATTCCCGGCTGGCCGCTGCGACCGAAGCCATTCTCCGCTCCCGTGAAGGGATCAACCCGATTTACGGCCGCCTTCTCACCGCTGGTCGCGGCGGCCGCTCCGCGCTGGTTGCTGCGGAGCGGGACCTCGGCCAGAAGAGCATTGCTACGGGCACACGAACCGACGCCTGGCCGCTGCGCTTTGCCTCCTCGCTCAAGGCCAAGCTCGACGTTCTGGCGGTCGGGGCCGATTCGGCCGGTCCGCAGCTGCAGGTCATCTTCGGGATTCCGGGGAATGCCCTCGCTCCGATCAGGGTGTCCGCGGGCGTCGCGTATCCCATTCGCCTGCGCGCGTCGGTGCTTTCCCTTGACGGTTCGGTGGTGGCGACCATCGACACCTCGCCAAGCCTGGTGGTTACCTCACCAGTCCCGGCGCACGAGTATCTCCTCAAGCGAATTGCGATGCGAGTGCCACCCGGTGTGTTCACGGTGCGCGTTTCCCTGGAAACGGAAGAGAACGCCGGCCTGGTCTCGCGCCGGGATACGGTGAGGGTCGCCTCGCCACTCGGCCCCGCCCTCGGGCTCTCCGATCTGGCCCTCGGCAGCAGGAGTGTCCACCTCACATGGCCGACGGCGCGGGGTGATACCGCGTGGTTCAACCCGCTGGAGTCGTTCCACACCAGGGAACCCCTCCAGCTCTTCTTCGAAGTGGCCGGGTTGCCGCCCCGGTCCCCTTATCACGTCGATCTTGAAATCCGACGGCCGGCGGGCGGGTCACTATTCAGCAAGCTGCCATTGATCGGTCGACGGCAGACGTTTTTCCGCCTCTCGCTGAACTCCACCACGACCAGCAGCCTGGATCAAGTGCACCAGGAAATCCGGCTCGACCAGCTGCCTCCCGGGTCGTACCTGCTCATCGTGACCGTGTCCAGCGAATCCGGGGGCAGGGTCACTCGCCAGCGGGAGCTGACCGTCGTCAAGTAGGCGGCACCGCTGGCGTGGCGCGATTCCGGACCGGCGCCAATTGTGGATAAGTTGCCATGGTGGTCGATTTGTGATGTGGATTCAGCTTGATGCCGTCAGCGCTGGCAAATTCCGCGCATTGCTCACCTGCCCCGCATTCTCTAGCTTGGTGGTCCGCGACACCGCTCGCGGAAGGCCCACCAGTGTGGTCCTGACAACGGTGTCGCCAGAGCAGGTGTATTGGTCGGTTTGGTGGTCGACACCCCCGAGACCCACCCAACGATGTGAGTTTACGAGGCCCCATGGATTCGTCTCCGACGCGAGGCGCAGTTGACCTGTCGCCCAATGCGGTCACGGTGCTCGAGAAGCGCTACCTGCTCAAGAACGAGACAGGACAGCCGGTCGAGCAACCGGCGGATCTGTATTGGCGCGTCGCCACCACGGTGGCCGCCCCCGATGCCAGATATGGGGCATCGCGCGGGGCCGTCGACGCGCTGGCGGAGGCGTTCTATGACCTGATGGCGCAGCGGCTGTTCATGCCGAATTCGCCCACGCTCATGAACGCCGGCCGGCCGTTGGGGCAGCTCTCCGCCTGCTTCGTCCTGCCCGTCGATGACACCCTCTCCAATGGCCACAGCGGCATCTATGACACGCTGCGTGCCATGGCGCTGGTGCACCAATCTGGGGGTGGCACCGGCTTCTCCTTTTCGCGGCTGCGGGCACGCAACGACATCGTCCGCTCCACCATGGGAGTGGCCTCGGGGCCGGTCTCCTTCATGTCGCTCTATGATTCGTCCACGGACGTGGTCAAGCAGGGCGGGACCCGTCGCGGCGCCAACATGGGCATCCTCCGGGTCGACCATCCCGACATCCTTGATTTCATCGATTGCAAGAGCGACCTGACCAAGATCACCAACTTCAATATCTCGGTGGCCATCACGGACGCGTTCATGGCCGCGCTGGCCGTCGATGGCGAGTACGACCTGGTCGACCCGCGCGCCAAGGTCGTCACCGGCAAGATGAAGGCCTCGGTGCTGTGGAAGAAGATTGTGCATGGGGCCTGGAAGACGGGTGAGCCCGGCGTGTTCTTCATTGACCGCGCCAACCACTACAACCCGGTCCCATCCCTCGGCACGTACGAGGCGACCAATCCGTGCGGTGAGCAGCCGCTGCTGCCCTACGATGTCTGCAATCTCGGCTCGATCAACCTCGGCGCGTTTCTCACCGAGCAGAACGAGATCGACTGGGAGCACCTCCGGGAAGTCGTGCACCTCACGACCCACTTCCTCGAGAATGTGATCGACGCCAATCACTACCCGCTCCAGGAAATCTCCGACCTGGCGCAGCGGATTCGGCGCATCGGTCTCGGCGTGATGGGCCTGGCCGACCTCTTTGTCCGCCTCGCCATTCCCTACGACTCCGCCGAGGCGGTGGAGCTTGGCCGCAAGCTGCAGCAATTCGTCGATGATGAAGCCAAGAACGAGTCCGAACGACTGGCCTCCATGCGCGGTGTCTTCCCGGAGTGGGAGCGCAGCATCTGGGGTCCTGATGCGACCTGCGCCCGCGATGCCGACGGCCAGCGGATCCGTCCGATGCGGAAGCTCCGCCACTGCAATGTGACCACGGTCGCACCGACCGGCACCATCTCGATCATTGCCGGGTGCTCCTCCGGCATCGAGCCGCTCTTTGCCGTGGCCTTCATGCGCAATCAGGCCGGCGTGCTGATGCCCGATGTCAACGAAAACTTTGTCGCCATCGCCAGGCGCGAGGGGTGGTACAGCGACGAGCTGGTTCAGCAAATTGTCGAGCAGGGGAGCATCCGGTTGGCCGCGGTGCCGCAGCAGTGGCAGCGGGTCTTCACCACGGCCAATGACATCGCTCCCGAATGGCACATCCGGATGCAGGCGGCATTCCAGGAACACAACGATTCAGCGATTTCCAAGACCTGCAACTTCGCCCACGATGCCAGCGAGGAGTACGTCGAGCAGATCTATCGCATGGCGTACGACCTTGGCTGCAAGGGCGTGACCGTCTATCGCGACGGCTCGCGTGACATGCAGGTGCTCTCAACCGGTCTCCAGGCCAAGAAGGTTGCCGATCAGGCCGTCTCGAGCGGCAAGTCCGAGGCGCGCGCTGATCTCGGCTACCAATCGTCGGACGGAGCATCGGACGATCGCCTGGCCATGGCGGATCTCGCCTCCGAGCTCGCCGAGGCACAGGCCGAACTCGTGCGCCTGCGTCAGACGGTGCATCAGCTGGAGAGCGAGAACCTCAACCGTCGCCAGAAGCGGTCGCGGCCCGAGTCATTGCCTGGATCCGTCCGTCGGCTCTCGACTCCGCTCGGTGATCTCTATGTCACGATCACGGAGGACGACAAGGGGCAGCCGTTCGAGGTGTTCATGTCGCTCGGCAAGGCGGGCGGCGCGCTGATGGCCGACGTCGAAGCCATCGCGCGGCTCATCTCGCTGGCGCTGCGCTCGGGGATCCCCGCCAAGGCGGTCTACCGGCAGCTGCGCGGGATCTCGTCCGACCGGGCGATTGGACTGGGACCGAACAAGGTGCTCTCGGTGCCTGATGCCGTGGGGATCGCCCTTGAGAAGTACATGATCGAAAAGCAGGGCATCCAGCAGGAGCTGCTCGCCACGACGGCCGAACATCCATCCGTGCTGGCGCCACCCGTGCTGGTGACGCAGGAACAGGAACAGATGATCCTCGGCGGAATGGCTCACACCCTCACCGGCGCATGCCCGGACTGCGGCTCGCAACTCGAGTACGCCGAGGGGTGCATGAAGTGTCACGTCTGCGGCTTCTCGGAGTGCGGTTGATCTAGCGTTCGTCAGCGGAGGCGACGCAGGTGTCGTCCCCGCGCTGCCATCGACCGGGACTTCGGCCCCGGGCACGAAGGGGGATCTGGCCTCGCGGACAGACCCCCTTCGTTGCGGCCAGCGGTGATGGCGTTTCCCTGCCCGATCCGCCTCACGTCGTTACGGAGGCCGTTGTGTCGTTTCGCAAATTTTTCCTGCTCACTGGTCTGGTGCCCACCCTCCTGGGCGCCCAGCAAACCGGCCGTCCCGACTCGCTCCGCACTCAGGGCGATACGCTGCGGTCGCATGCCCCACTCAAGCTCGAAGCCATCACGGTAACTGCCGCTCAGGTCCCCTTCGACGTCCCGATGAGCGTGATCCGCCTCACCCCGCGGGTGATCAACTCGACCCCCGCAACGAGTCCGTGGGATCTGCTCCGGCTCACGGCCGGCCTGGAGATTCATGATCAGGGGCAGGGTCCCGGCTTCGCGTCGAACGCCTCGATTCGCGGCTTTTCGTCAGACCACTCCACCGACATGGCGCTCTGGATCGATGGTGTCCCGGTCAATGAGCCCGTCAACGGGCACGCCGAGGGCTACAACGACTGGAGCCTGCTGATGCCCTCGGTGATCAGTGACCTGACGGTGATCGAGGGCCCTGTCAGTGCCCTGTACGGCAACTTCGCGATGGCGGGCGTCGTCAACGTCCGCACCAGGGAACGGATGAAGGGGTCGGAGTTCTCGCTCGACGGCGGGGCCAATGGTCGGCTCGACGGCAGCTTCCTGGCCGGTCTTGATCGTGATCGTACCGGGCTGGTGGTCGGCGTGCGTGGCATGCGCGACGGCGGCTGGCGCCCCAACAGCGCGCAGCACCTGGGGCAGTTCTACGGGCGCCTGGTGCAACAACTCTCTGACCGGGCGACGCTTGATGCCGGCGTGCAGCTCTATGGGGCAGGGTGGGATTCCCCGGGCTTCCTCACTGCGGAAGACTTCGCGGCGCACCATTTCGACCAGGTCTCCGACCGGACCGATGGTGGGAAGAAGCAGCACGCCGTCGAACGCGCCTCGCTCCGTGTGGTGTCGAGCGGGTCCTCGATCTGGCGCACCACGGTGTATGCCACCCAGGGGAACTGGAACTTCTACCTCACTGTCCCACCCGAGCCCGGCGCCGGAGAGGGGAGTGGGAGCCAAACGCAGGAGATCGATCGACGCACCGGCTGGGGCGCGACCAGTGCGCTGTCCTGGGCCAGTGCCCGCGCCGAGCTCACGGTCGGAGCGCAGGGCCGGTTGGACCGGGCCGACTTCTCGCGCTTCTTCACGACACACCGAGCGCAAGACTCCACTGACGTGGAAGTGCATGCCCGCCAGGCATCCGGCGCGCTCTTCCTAGCGTCGAGTGCGGACCTTGGGCAGCACCTGCGCGTCACCCTGGGTGGTCGCTACGACGTCGTCGGCACGCATTCGACTCCGGCGGGCGAGGCATCGACGTCCGCCACCCAGGGCATCGTGTCGCCGAAGCTCGGTGTCCTGCTTCACCTGCGGCGCACCGGCGCACTCTACGCCAACGTGTCACGCGGCTTCCGCAGCACTGATGGCGTGATCGCAGATCCGACCCTGCCCTTCATCACCGAGTGGGCGTACGAGATCGGGCTGCACCTTGAGCTTCACCGGGTGAACGGCACGATGGCGCTCTTCCGCACCGATGTCAGCAACGAGCAGAGCTTCGACCCGATCCACGTCACGAGCACGAATGGTGGTCGCTCCCGAAGACAGGGGGGGCAACTCTCGCTGGTGGGACGATTGAGCGATGCCGTCCGGTTGACGGGGAGCGGGACCTTCACCGACGCCAAGTACCTCGATGCCGTGGCGCCTGATGGCGTGTCGCTCAATGGGACCCGAGTGGCGAATACGGCGAAGTACGTGGGATCCGCGGGACTCGAGGTCGGGCCGACGACCGCACCCTGGATGGTGCGGCTCTCGACCAACGCGGTCGGTCCCTATACGCCGTTCGCGGAGCCGGGTGTGATCCTGCCGGCCTATGCGCTGGTCCACCTGTCGGGGCAGTACCTGATCCACTCGACGACGACGGTGCGCCTGGGGGTTCGGAACCTCTTGAACCAACGCTACCCCGAGCTGCGGGCGGGCGGTTTCGTCTCACCGGGCCAGGAGCGGGCCGTCTACGCCGGGTTCAGCTTCCAGCGGTAGAGCGCATCCGCCTCGGACGCCCCGCGGGCGACGGCTATATTACCTCCGAACCGAGGGACCCGATTCACCCCGTGAGGAACCTGACATGGCCAACGCCCCGCTCGCCCCGATTCCACCCGCTCGCGCCGCCCAGGAACTGACCAAGCTGTCCGCCATGCGGAAGAGCGGAGAACTGGCGCAGGACGAGTATGAGCACAAGTTCGCGCGCATGGTGAGCGAGCTGCGCGACCGCCGCATCGGCGGCACGCGCGCCGAGATCATGGCGGCACTCGAACCGCTGCGCCTGAATGGCGTGATCACGGCGGCGGAATGGGACCGCTTTGTCTCCCAGCTCGGGCTCGCCTGACCCACAGCATCCGATGGCCGCGGTGATTCGTCGGGCCACCCCCACCGTCCGGATCGGTTCCGTGACGGTGGGGTCGGCGCATCCGGTGGTGGTCCAGTCGATGACCAACACCGACACCGCCGATGTCACCGCCACCGTGCGACAGGTGGCGGAGCTGGCGCGCGCCGGGAGCGAACTCGTCCGCGTCACGGTCAACAACGATGCGGCCGCCGCGGCCGTGCCCGAGATCGTCGTTGGACTCGAGCGCATCGGCCTGACCGTGCCGATCATCGGCGACTTCCACTACAACGGTCACCTCCTCCTCACGCGCTACCCTGACTGCGCGCGAGCCCTTGCCAAGTACCGGATCAATCCCGGCAATGTTGGCGGCAAGCGGCATGACGAGAACTTCAGTGCCATCGTCGAGGTCGCGATCGCCCACGACAAGCCGGTGCGCATCGGCGTCAACTGGGGCTCGCTCGACCAGGCCATCCTCACCGAGATGATGGATGCGAACGCCTTGACGCCCGCACCGCGCGCGGCGCGGGACATCATGCTCGAGGCGATGATTGCCTCGGCGCTGCGCTCGGCCGCCGCGGCCGAGTCGATCGGTCTCGCGCACGATCGCATCGTGCTGAGCGCGAAGGTGTCGAACGTG
>JANYAG010000119.1 GCA_025361465.1 Gemmatimonadota bacterium | reverse complement strand
TTCCTGCGACGCGCTCTTGCCGCTGTCCCGCGCCGTCAGCGTCGGCGTGAGTGCCTGTTGCTGCTCGGCGAGCGCCCTGGCCTCCGTCGCCATGCTGCCCAGATCGCGCTCGAGCGCAGCGCGCTTGAACAACTCCCGGGTCTGCTCGAGTGCCTCCTTCAGCTGCGCCTGCGCCTTGGCCAGGTCGTGCAGGGCGCTCCGGGTGCGGTCTGCATCCAGCGCCTTGAGCGATTGCTGCAACGCTGCCAGTTTCTCACGAAGCTCGGGACTCATTGCCTTGTCGAGGAGCTGGCGCACCTCATCGAGGCGGGCCGCCAGCGAAGAATCGACCATTCCCTCGCGTTCGGCGGCCCGGCGCAGCTCCTCGATCGACTGAGCCAGCTTCTCGGCATCCTGCAACACCTTCTCCTGCGCCTGCACCACCGCTTCACCCTTGCGGGCGGCATCGCGAGCGAGCGGATCGCGTGCCACATCGGCCATGGTACGCGCGTCAGGGCGCGGCAGCTCCTGGGACAGCTCCTCGGTGCTACGCTGGAGACCTTTCGCGGCAGCAGCCAGGGAGTCGAGCGCCATCCCGGTCTTCGCGGTGGCCTGCTGTTGTGCCAGACGCTGTTCGGCCGCGTTCGGAATTCGGATCACGAACTCCCGCGAGCGGCCGATGTGGTGTGCCGGCGCGTTGTCGGTCCCGGTCGCGACATAGTGCAGCGTGTCTCCGGGCTTGAGGCCAAGGGCCGTGAGATCGAGCGTGACAGTGACCAGGGCGCGATCGCCCTGCCCCGGCAAGAGCCCGAGCGACTGTTGCGTCACCGGTCCCTTCGCACCGATCCGCCGTTCAATCGCGGCGCCGCTCAGGCCGTGGTCGTCACGCAACGAGACCACCAGCGGGAATCGCATGGCCGGTGATGCCACCGTGTCCGCTCCCGGCAGCAGGATCTCGACCACGGGCACACTATCGGGCACGAGGCGCAACAACAGCACGGGCATCTCCCCACTGAGCACGCCACCGGCCGCGGGGGTGACGCGCAATCGCCACTCGCCCGAGGTGAGCGGAGTCGCCTCGCCGCCGAATGCGCCGCCGTCAACGGCCAGGAGGTGATGTCCCGGTGTCCCTTCAAGTTCGACCGTACGCAGGGTGGCGCTCGCCCGACCGGCGAACGCGAGACGCGTGCCCTCGGGGAGCGGCAGGGTGTCCCCTCCGATCACGAGCGTCTCGTCATCGAGTCCGAGATACGCCGGGTACTTGGCAGTGACAGCAAAGGACCCGAGGAAGGCACCGAGACGCACCCCCACTCGCACCTCGCTGGAGCGATGCCCACCGGCTTCGGCTCGCGCGACCAGTTCGGCCGTCAGTGGCTCAGTCGTGAAGCCGGCACGCCCCTGTCCGTCGAGCGCCACCTCAGTGGCACGCCACGCCTCGCCGGGCGCCCGGGTGAAAAGCGTCGCCCGCCGGCGACCGGGTGCCCGAATGGTCAGCACCGCCGGTTGACCGCTGGCCACTGTGTGCTCGCGCGCCTCCAGAATGACCGGCGCCGTCATCGCCTGCCAGGCACCGGCGACGTCCCACAATCCCGCCGACGTCCCGGTGAGCGGGCGCGCGGCCGCAAGCGCCATCACCCCGAACAGCACGGTCACGGCGGCTCGCCGGGTCAGCTGCAGTTGCCTCGTGACCGCGGCAGTGAGTGCCGCCGGCGCTCGGCCGCGCACCTCGGCGGCAGCCTGTGCGTCGGCCACGGCGTGCAACTCTGGACTGGTGTCAGGTGCGGCCGGTTCGAGCACCGTCGTCAGTGCTCCCTTGCGCCATGCCCCTTCGCGCTCGAGGAAGTCGCCGACGTGCCACGGCCCAAGACCGCGAATGGCGCGGCGCGCGCGCAGCACGCCGATTGTGAGGGTCGCCGATACGGCCACCCACGCGCCGAGCACCACGCCCGGTGCGCGCACGCCGCCGCGCAGCAGCCAGGCCGCCAGCGCAAGCAGCAGCATGGCGCCCGCGATACTGCTTACCAGCCGGGCCAGGCCGCTGATGCCGCGAAGCGGACGCGCCGCCTCGTCCAGGGCGCGGTCAAGCGCGCGCCCGGTCATCCGCCCCAGCCCACCGCGTAGGCGACGAGATTGACGCCCATCCGCAAGGCGGCCTCGTGTTTCTCGGGCCCGTCATGGTGCACGTCGAGATCTTCCCAGCCATCTCCCAGGTCGCTCTGATAGGAGTAGAAGAGGACCAGGCGGCCCGCGACGAAGATGCCGAACCCCTGCGCCGGCTTGCCGTCGTGTTCATGGATCTTGGGGATCCCCTTCGGGAAGTCATACACGAGATGGTAGATCGGATGATCGAGCGGCACTTCGACCAGCGGCCGGTCCGGGAAGAGACGCGCCACTTCACGCCGGAAGGATTCGTCGAGGCCGTAGTTGTCATCCACGTGAAGAAATCCACCCTGCAGCAACCAGCGACGGAGGATCGTCAGGTCGTCATCGCTGAAATGGATGTTGCCGTGGCCAGTCGCATGGAGATAGGGAACATCCCACAACTCCGGGTCGCTGAGGCGCACCGCAATCTCGCGCGGGGCGGTCTTCAGGGTGGTCCGCTCGCGCACCGCGGCCAGCAGGTTGGGCAACGACGACGGATTGGCGTACCAGTCCCCGCCCCCGTCGTAATGCAGCCGGCCGATCGTGAATGCCTGCGCCGTCGTGACCTGCGCACCAACCGGCACCGCGGCACAGAGGGAAGCAGCGAGTGCGAACAGCCGGCGGGGCATCACGGTTCGTCGGTCACCTTGCGGTAGGCATCGTTGCGCGTCAGGCCAAAGCGGGCGGCCACGTCCCGCGCCACATCCTTGCGGGAGTGACCCGCAGCGAGGCTCTCGCGGATGACGCGCTGGATCTCCGTCGAATCGGCTGCCGGCGCGGTGAGTTCCGCTTCGGTCGCACCAGCAAGGATCACCGTAACCTCGCCGCGTGGGGCGGTCTCCTGATAGAACGCGTGAAGCGCCTGCAATGTGCCGCTCCGAAACTCCTCGTAGATCTTGGTGAGCTCCCTCGCGACGACGGCCTGGCGATCGGGTGCGCACGCGGCCATCAGGTCCGCCAGCAATTCGGTCACGCGGCCTGGCGCTTCATAGAAGACGACGCTCCACGGCTGGGCTGCCGCCTGTTCCACAAGGCGACGGCGGGCGACTCCCTTTCGCGGCAGGAACCCGAGGAAGAGGAAGCGATCGGCGGGTAGCCCCGAGGCCGACAACGCCGTCGCGACGGCCGATGGTCCGGGAATCGGGACCACGGTAACCCCGGCCGCCCGGGCGAGCGCCACCAGTTCGAACCCCGGATCGCTGATGGCCGGCGTGCCGGCATCAGTGACCAGTGCCACGTCCCGGCCGTCACGGAGAAGGTCGAGCAGCACCTCGGCGCGATGCTCGACCGAATGGGCGTGATAGGAGAGCAGTCGCGGATGGGCATCGATCGCCGACAGCAAGCGTCGGCTGTACCGGGTATCCTCGGCGGCGACTGTGTCGACCGACCGCAGGGTCGCTGTCGCCCGCGGCGAGAGGTCGCCAAGATGGCCCAGCGGAGTGGCGACGATGTAGAGGGTACCGATTGGCATCCCCAAAAGAACGTGGCGCCGGACCCCGGCGCCACCCTGTCCCGCGACCGGGCCGCTGGACGGCCCGGTCATCCCAACAGGTCAGGCCGCGAGATGCTGGTTGATCTTCGCCTCGAGCGCCGGGCGAGGCAGGGCACCCACCACGGTATCGACGTGCTTGCCGTCCTTGAAGAAGAGGATCGTCGGGATCGACCGGACATTGAATCGCACCGAGGTCGCCTGATTGGAATCGACGTCCAGTTTGCCGATCTTCAGCCGCCCGCTGTAGTCCTTGGCCAGGGCCTCGAGGGTCGGCGCAATCGCCCGACAGGGCCCGCACCAGGTTGCCCAGAAGTCGACCAGCACCAGGCCGCTCGCCTGGATGATCTCACCGTCGAACGTC
>JANYAG010000110.1 GCA_025361465.1 Gemmatimonadota bacterium | reverse complement strand
TCTTCGTGCAGGTGCTGCGGCAGCTCGCCCCCACGCTCGTGGTGCCCGGCAATCACGATGTGCAATGGTGGACCACGCCGTTTGACGTGATCGGTGCCGGCCCCAAGTACGAGAAGTACCGTCGCTACTTCGGTGACGACCTCACCCCGACGTTGGTGGTCGAGGACGCGATTTTCTGCGGCGTGCTCAGCAGCTACGGCGTGGTGGCCCAGTCGATGACGGCCAACCTCAACGACATGGCGGTCAAGGGGCACCTGCCGCTCCGCGAAACCGAGCGCGCCGCGCTGCGCTTTGCCGAGGAGGATCCCCGGCTCCTGCGCGTCATGGTGACCCACCAGAACGTCCTGCGCGGGAATATTTCGCAGCGGATGGGGCTGGCACGGGCGCACGAGGCGTGGCGGAACATCATGGCGACCGGAGTGGACCTGGTGCTCTGCGGACACGACCATGAGGAGGGCGCCGGCACGTTGCCCAACGGCGCCGTGGTCTCGACCTCGAGCACCCACACTCCGCGCACCCGCGGACACCGCCCCTCGGCGTGTAACGTCGTGACCGTTGACGATGCCCACATCACGATTTGCCACTACCTCTGGCACCCCACCGAGCGACGCTTCCTGTCCGGCCCGACGACCATTTTTCCACGGCCGCGCGTGGCGTGATCCTGTCGTTGTTCGACGAGGTCGCGGAGCCGCTCCCCCCGGTGTCACTGCCTGAGCGCCTCTACCGCCTCGGCTTGGACCGGGGCACCCCGGTGGTGCTGACCCGCAATCGCACCGTGATGATCAGCTGGCGGCCGCAGCGCGGTCTCCGGCTCCACGCCGGCTACTCGGCAGCTCCCGACCAGGTGCTGATGGCGATCGTCCGCTTCCTTGGCCGCCGAGTCCCGCGAGGGGAGCGGGCTGCCGCCCGGCGATGCTTCATGGCCTTCCCGGCCGACGCCCACGTTCCTTCTCGCGTTGCGCCGGCCAGGTCGCCACGGGCGGTCGAGCCCGAAGACCAGCCGCTGCTGGACCGCCTGGCCCACCTCCACGCGGTGCTCAACCAGCGCCATTTCGGCGGCACCCTGCCGACCATCCCGATTCGGCTGTCCCGGAAGATGCGCCGCCGCCTCGGTGAGCTCCGCGGTGGGATCTCCACCGAGATCGTCATCTCGCGACGCCACATCCGGCGCGACGGCTGGGAGGTTGCCGCGGACACCCTGCTTCACGAAATGGTGCACCAGTGGCAGGCGGGACAGGGGCTCGGCCTCGATCATGGCCGGGAATTCCGGCAGAAGGCGCTGGAGGTGGGGATCGTACCGCGGGCGGTGGCGGACCTCGGGCGGCGTGGGTAACACCCCCACTCGCCCCCCCGATTCTCTTCTCTCCACCCCGCACCGGATCTATGTTCCGGCCCCAGCCTATCCACGGGGAAAGCATGGCAGGTTCGTCGGAATTCACAGGTGTCGATTTCTACGACATGGATGGCCTGCTCTCCGAAGAAGAGCGGGCGGTCCGTGACACCGTGCGCGCCTGGGTTGACGCCGACCTGATGCCGGTGATCGGCACCTGCTATGTCGAAGGGCGCTTCCCCAAGCAGCTGATCCCCGGTATGGCCGAACTGGGACTCCTCGGTGCCAACCTCCCCGAGAAGTACGGCTGTGCCGGCCTCAACAACGTCGCCTACGGGTTGATCATGCAGGAGCTGGAACGGGGCGATAGCGGCATCCGCTCGTTCGCCTCAGTGCAAGGCGCCCTGGTGATGTACCCGATTCATGCGTTCGGCTCGGAAGCGCAGCGCTTGCACTGGCTCCCGCGCCTCGCCAGCGGCACCGAGATCGGCTGCTTCGGGCTGACGGAGCCGGACTTCGGCTCCAACCCCGCCGGGATGCTCACCACGGCGCGCGAAACCAGCGACGGCTGGGTGCTCAACGGCACCAAGATGTGGATCACCAACGGGTCGCAGGCCACGGTGGCGATCATCTGGGCCAAGACGGGTGCGATCGACGATGTCGCCTCGATTCGCGGCTTCATCGTCCCCACGGGCACGCCCGGCTTCACGGCGAAGGACCAGAAGGGGAAGCTCTCGTTGCGGGCGTCGGACACCAGCGAACTGCATCTTCAGGATGTCCATGTGCCGAAGGATGCGCTGCTGCCGAACTCCGGCGGGATCAAGAGTCCGCTGATGTGCCTCACCCAGGCGCGCTACGGCATTGCCTGGGGAGCGGTTGGTGCCGCGATGGCGTGCTTCGACGAAGCCCGCCGCTACGCCCTCAATCGGGTGATGTTCGCCCGGCCGATCGGCCAGACGCAGCTGCAGCAGGAGCGGCTCGCGAACATGCTGACCGAGATCACCAAGGGGCAGCTGCTGGTGCTCCAGCTCGGCCGCCTGAAGGACCAGGGGACGATGAAGCCGGCCCAGGTCTCGCTCGCCAAGCGGAACAACGTCAACATGGCCTGCGAGTGCGCCCGCGAATCGCGCCGCCTCCTCGGCGCCAACGGCATCCTGATCGAATACCATTCGATGCGCCACCTGGCCAACCTGGAATCGGTGTACACGTACGAAGGGACCCACGACATGCATTCGCTGATCCTGGGGCAGGAGATCACCGGATTGGCGGCGTACTGACACGACATCACCGTTCACCATTCACCACTCACTCATCAGCGTGAATGGTGAATCGTGAGTCGTGATGCATCAATGACCTCTCAACGGATGTTGCAGCCCATGAAGATTGCCGTCTGTTTGCGCCGTGTGCCGGACACCACCACCAAGATCGTCATCGGGGCGGACGGGGTGTCCATCAACGAAGCCGGGGTGAAGTTCGTCCCCAATCCCTATGATGAGTACGCCCTCGAGGCCGCCATCGCCCTGAAGGACGCGGCCGGCAGTGGCGAGACCATTGTGGTCGCCCTCGGCGAGGACGCGGTGCAGGAGACGCTGCGCACCGCGCTCGCGATGGGGATCGACCGGGCCATTCACCTGCAGGGGAAGCCATCAGCCGACGGGCTGGAGAACGCGCGCCTCCTGGCCGCGCACCTCGCGTCGCTCAATTGTGACGCGGTGCTCTTCGGCAAGCTGGCCGTCGATGACTACGGCCAGCAGACGGGCGCAATGGTGGCGGAGCTGATGGGACTGCCGTGTGCCACCGCGGTCGCGAAGCTCGAGGTGAGCGGCGGTCGCGCGACCACCGAGCGCGAAGTGGAAGGCGGCGTCGAGCAGGCCGGGTGTGCACTGCCGGCGGTGTTCACCTGCGACAAGGGGCTGAACAACCCGCGGCTTCCCTCGCTCAAGGGGATCATGGCCGCGAAGAAGAAGCCGCTCGACATCGTGCCGGTGTCCGCCGGTAGCGGACAGGTTGCCATCGTCTCGCTCGCGCTGCCTGCCGAGCGGGCCGCCGGCCGGATCGTCGGCGAAGGCGCCGCGGCGGTGCCGGCGCTCCTCCAGCTGCTCACTAGTGAAGCGAAGGTGCTCTGATCATGACCGCCATTCTTGCGATTCTCGAGCAGCGCAACGGTTCGCTTCGGAAGGGTGCGGCAGAACTTCTCGCCGCGGCCCGGCAGGTTGCCGATCAGGGTGGTGCCACGGTCGACGCCCTGGTGTGCGGCCATGGTCCGGTGACCGGCCTGGATGGCCTGGGCGCGGCAGGCGCCGATCGCGTGCTCGTCGCCACGCACCCCGACTTCGCCAACTACTGTCCCGATGGGGTCGTGGCCACGGTGGCGGCGATCGCCGCGAACTACCGCGCCGTGTTCGTCGCCGCGACCTCCACGGGCAAGGACCTGGCGCCCCGCGTCGCGGCCCACCTCGGTGCCACGTGTGCGATGGATGTCACCTCAGTGGTGATGGCGGGCGCCATGCTCCGCGTCGTGCGGCCGGTCTATGCCGGGCGGGCGCTCCAGACCGTTGACCTCGCCGGCACGCCGGTGGTGGCGGTCCGTCCCGGGAGCTATGCCGGCGTTGCGGCCGCCAAGGCCGGCGCGATGGACCACGTGACGGTGCCGGCGTTCACCCGGCGGCTCGAAGTGACCGGGATCCGGGCGCCGGAGAAGGCCGCCCTCGACGTCACCGAAGCGCGGGTGGTAATCTCGGGCGGCCGCGGCCTCGGTGACGCGAAGAACTTCGCGCTGCTCGAGGAGCTGGCGGCGGCGTTCGGCGGCGAGGCGACCGTCGGCGCGTCGCGTGCCGTGGTCGATGCCGGGTGGATCGAGCATGGCGCGCAGGTCGGGCAGACCGGCAAGACGGTGGCCCCCGATCTCTATGTGGCGGTCGGCATCAGCGGCGCGGTGCAGCATCTCGCCGGCATGCGGACCGCGAAGGTCATCGTCGCCATCAATCGCGACAAGGACGCGCCGATCTTCAAGGTGGCCGACTTCGGCATCGTGGGCGATCTGTTCGAGATCGTGCCGGCGCTGACCGCCGCCATTGCCAAGGTGAAGGCGAACTGACCCTGCTGCACTCGAGGAGCACGCCGTGAGCGTCGTCCTGCCCGTCCAGTATCAGCCGCCCCTGCCGGCGTCCATGATCCGCCGCGACCAACCGGGTGCGGAGGCGATCGAGCTCGACGTGCTGGTCGTCGGCGCCGGCCCGGCCGGCCTGGCCTGTGCCATCGAACTGCATCGCCAGTCGCCGGATCTCACCATCGGCGTGCTCGAGAAGGCGGGCGCGCTCGGCGAGCACACGCTGTCGGGTGCCGTGATCAACCCGGTGGCCATCCGGGCGTTGTTTCCCGATCTCAAGGACGAGGATTTCCCGTTCCGCCAGCGGGTGGATCACGAAGGTGTCTATTACCTCACCAAGGACGGCTCCACCAAGGTCCCCACGCCGCCGACGATGCAGAACCGCGGCTACTACGCTGCCTCGCTCTGCGAGGTGGTGCGCTGGCTGGGCGAGCAGGCAGAGACGATGGGGATCAATCTCTTCCCCGGCTTCCCTGCCGAATCGTTGTTTGTTGATGGCGAGCGGGTGATCGGCGTGCGCACGGTGCCTTCCGGGCTCGATCGGGCCGGCGAGCCGACGGACGTTTTCCAGGAACCGACCGACCTGGTGGCAAAGGTGGTGGTCCTTGCCGAAGGCAGTCGCGGCGCGCTGGGCCAGGCATGGCGCAGCTGGCGCGGCGTCGGCTCCGCCAACCCGCAGATCTTCGCGCTCGGAGTCAAGGAAGTGTGGCAGGTCACGCAGCCGCTGGACCGGATCATTCACACCCTTGGGT
The DNA here is from genome assembly GCA_025361465.1 of Gemmatimonadota bacterium. GTDB lineage: Bacteria > Gemmatimonadota > Gemmatimonadetes > Gemmatimonadales > GWC2-71-9 > Palsa-1233. The sequence goes on along the minus strand of JANYAG010000110.1, from coordinate 7,808 downwards.
GGCCGCTCCCCGCCGGGGCGTTCGGTGGCTCCTGGTGCTATCCGATGGGGCCGGATCAGGTCTCGATCGGGCTGGTGGTCGGGCTCGACTATCACGATGCCACGCTCGATGTCCACGAGTCGCTGCAGCGGATGAAGTTGCATCCGCTCTTCCGGCCGATCCTCGAAGGAGGCCAGCTGCTGGAATGGGGGGCGAAGACCATTCCCGAAGGCGGCTTCTACTCCCTCCCCGACCGCCTCAGCGGCGACGGCCTGGTGATGGTCGGTGACACGGCCGGCTTCGTCGATGTGCCCTCGCTCAAGGGGGTGCACTACGCCATGGAATCGGGGATGCTCGCCGCCAAGGCGATTGCGTCGGCGCTGGCCAATGCCGGCACCGGCGATGCCGCCGCACTCTCCGCGTATGATCAGGCGGTGCAGGCCTCGCGCATCACCAGCGACCTGCGCCGCACGCGCAACATCCGGCTGGCGTTCAAGGACGGCTTCGCGGTCGGGGCGATCAAGGCGGGCTTGATGACGCTGACTGGCGGCGCCTTCCCCGGCGACCGGATTGCGATGCCGAGGGACGCTGACGTGCCGCGCGCATCCCAGCCGCCGGCCGAGCCGTTCGTGCCGGACAACGTGCTGACCTTCAGCAAGGTCGATGCGGTGTTCAAGTCCGGCAACGCCACGCGCGATTCGATCCCTTCGCACCTGATTGTCGGGGAGCAGGTGCCCGGCGACGTGGCCGATTTCTACGCCCATCTCTGCCCCGCGGGCGTGTACGAGCGGCAGGGCGACCACCTCGTCGTCAACGCGCCGAACTGCATCGACTGCAAGGCCACGGACGTACTGGGCCCTCGCTGGACGCCGCGCGAAGGCGGCAGCGGGCCCACCTACCGGTTGATGTGAGCATGGCCTTCGGCGCGAGTTTCCGGCAGCTGGGGACCTGGCTCACCGCGCCGCCCGACGAAGCGTTGGCCGACGCGGCGCGCGAAGGCGAGATGGTGGTCGCCCGGATCCGGACCTGGTGCACCTTGCTCCTCACCGCCAGCCCGCTCCTCTCGATGCTGATCGATGGACACGTTGGGGAGAATCTGCTCGGGCTCGGCATGGTCGTCGTGGCGGTGGTCATCGCCGTGGTGATCGAGCGCCTCCTCCAGCACGGGTACTATCGCCCGGGTCTCTCGTACTTCACCTCGACCTTTGACGTCACGCTCATTTCACTGTGCCTGTTCGGTTTCTGGGTGGCCGGCGACCCGATTGTCACGGTCAACTCCCGCATCCTCTTCGAGTGCTACTTCCTCGCCATCGGCGCCTCGGCGTTGCGGTACGAACCACTGGTCACGCTCACCACCGGCCTCGTCGCGGTCGCCGAGTACTTCGGCTTGTCCCTCGCGGCGTGGCTGCGGTTTGGCGACACCCCGCTGCTGACGAGCAGCGCGCAATACGGCCGGTTCGAGTGGTCTTCCGTCTTCTCGCGCGGCATCGTCCTGTTCGCGATGACGTCCGTCGCGCTGGCCGTCGTCGCCCGGGCCCAACGGCTGCGGCGCCTCAGCACGGGCGACCGGTTGACCGCCCTCTTCAATCGGGCCTACGTCGAGGAGTATCTCGGCAACGAAGTGCTGCGCACCGCGCGCGCCAAAGGTGCCCTGGTGGTGGGAATGCTCGATGTGGACCGGTTCAAGAACTTCAACGACACCTACGGGCACGCTGCCGGTGACGCCGCGCTCAGGCAGGTGGCGCAGGTGCTCCGGTCGGCCCTGCGGCGAAGTGACGTGGTCGCACGCCATGGCGGGGACGAAGTGCTGATCATCCTGCCCTCGACCGAGCTCGCGAGTGCGCTGGAGAAGCTCGAAGAGATCCGGGTGCGCGTCGGGCTCACCGACATCCAGCTGCCCCGCGGCGGGACCGCGCGCGTCACGGTGTCGATCGGCGCGGCGGCGTGGGATCACGACGGTCGCGAGGTGGATGCCCTGCTCGACGTGGCCGACGCTCGGCTCTATGCCGCAAAGAACGCCGGCCGGAACCGCGTCTTCGGTCCGGCCGACATGCCCACGGTGATCCTGCCCGCCTGAGCACTGGCCGTCAGCGTGGCACCACCCCTGACGCGACGGCCCACTCCGCGTTCTGCACCGCCGCCCCGGCCGCTCCACGCACCAGGTTGTGGCTCAACGCGACCAGCCGCAGGTGATGCAGCGGGCAGGCGCGCACCCGTCCCACGGTGACGGCCATGCCGCCGCCTCGGTCGAGGTCGAGTCGTGACTGCGGCCGGTCCGGGCGCCGGTCAACCTCGATCACCGGGGTGGGCGAGCTGGGCAGCGCCGTGACCGCGGCGTCGCCGTGGAACTGTTCCAGCACGGCCATCGCTTCTTCGGGCGTCGGCGCCCGGTCGAAGGCCAGCGAGACACTCACCATGTGACCGTCCACCACCGGCACCCGGTGGACCATCGCACTCACGGTCACCGCCGCATCACGCACCGTGGTGTCGACGAACGTCCCCAGCAGTTTCCGGGTTTCGCGCTCAATCTTCTCTTCCTCGCCGCCAATGAACGGGATCACGTTGCCCAGCAGGTCCAACGAGGGCACTCCGGGATATCCCGCGCCCGAGGCGGCCTGCAGCGTCGCGACCACCACGCGCCGGAGCCCGAATGCCTGGTGCAGCGGGGCCAGGGCGACCACCAGCGCGGCGGTCGAGCAATTCGGATTGGCGATGATGCCGCCGCTCCAGCCGCGGGCGACCCGCTGCGGCGCGAGGAGACCGAGGTGCGCGCCATTCACTTCGGGAATCAGCAGCGGCACATCCGGCTCCATCCGGAACGCGCTGGCGTTGCTCACGACCAGCGTGCCCGCGCGCGCAAAGGCGGGCTCGATCTCGCGGGCGATGCCGGCGTCGAGCGCCGAGAAGGCGATCGGCACTCCGCCCATCGGCTCGGCGGCCGTCAGGGTAAGGTTGGCCACGGCGGCGGGGAGCGGGGTGGTCTCGCGCCAGCGCACCTCGTCGCCATAGCGCTTGCCGATCCGATCGGCGGAAGCCGCCACCTGGGCGATCTCGAACCAGGGATGATCGGCCAGCAGGCGGATGAACTTCTGCCCGACGGTGCCGGTGGCACCGAGGATGGCAACGGGAATGCGGGACATCACGACTCCGGGGGTGACGAGGCGCGCTTCACCTGTCGCAGGGACAGCAGCACCGCAATGGTGAGGGTCGCGACGATCACGCCGAGCGAGAGGAGGATCGGCAGGTCAACCCATCGCGACACCAGCATCTTCACCCCGACGAAGACCAGAATCAATGCCACCCCGGGCTTGAGGTACCGGAACGTGTCCATCATGCTCGCGAGCAGGAAGAAGAGCGCCCGCAGGCCGAGGATCGCGAAGATGTTCGACGAGTAGACGATGAACGGGTCACGGGTGATCGCGAAGATCGCCGGGATCGAGTCGATGGCGAAGATGAGGTCGGTGGACTCGACCACCAGCAGCACCAGCAGGAGCGGCGTCGCCAGCAGCCCGCTGGGCGTCCGGGTGAAGAACCGGTCGCCATCATAGTAGGTCGAGAACGGCAGCAACCGTCGGGCGATGCGGACCACCGGATTGTTCGCCGGATCGATCAGGTCGTCATCGCCGGCGCGCCACATCTTGAACCCGGTGAGGACCAGGATGCCGCCGAAGACGTAGATGATCCACTCGAACCGGTGCAGCATCAGGGCGCCGAAGCCGATCATCAGCCCGCGCAACAGCATCGCGCCGAAGATGCCCCACTTGAGCACCTTGGCCCGGCTGGTGGCTGGCACGGCAAAGAACTGGAACAGCAGGATGAAGACGAAGAGGTTGTCGACCGACAGCGAAAGCTCGACGACATAGCCGGTGACGAACTCGAGCGCCTGGGTCGCCCCCTCGCGGTACCAGAGGAAGCCGGCAAACATCGCCGCCAGCGTGACCAGCGCCCCGCTCCAGCGCGAGGCCTCGCGCGGCGTCAGCACATGGGCGCGGCGATTGAGCACCCCGAGGTCGACCACGAGCAGCAGCGCAATGATGGCGGTGAAGCCGATCCAGACGGCCGGGGGGTGCACGGTCAGGGGATGCATGGCCCGCTACCAGGCAAGGGCCGTGACCATCGATCCCATCACCAGCGAGCCCGCACCGGCCGGAATTTCGACCAGGCCCTGCGAGCGGGCCACCGACGTCAGCGCGCCGGACCCCTGCGGGCCGGTCAATCGCGCCGAGGTGACGCCGCTGTCATCCGGATGGGTGAAACGCGCCCGCAGCCACATGGCCAGCCGGGGATTCCGGTGGACGCTTTCCTCGAGCCGCACGCGAGTGCGCGGCCGCTCGGGCGACGGATCGCCCATCATGGCGCGAATCGCCGGGCGGGCGAACAGTTCGTAGGTCACCATCGCACTCACCGGATTGCCGGGCAGGCCGATCCAGAGTCGGCCATCGGGCAGGACGCCGCAACTCGTCGGGCCCCCCGGACGCACCAGCACCCTGGTGAACTGGAGCTGGGCGCCGAGCGAGGCCAGCACGCGGCGCAGGTGATCGTGGTCGCCGACGCTGACCCCGCCGGCCGTGATCACCAAATCGACGTCGCTGGCCGCGAGGAGCCGCTCGCGGATCGCGGCCGGGTCGTCGCCCACGAGACCCAGCGAGACGGCCACGCCACCGGACTCCCGCACCAGCGCTTCGATTGCCGGGCCGTTGGAATTGCCGAGGCGGCGGCGGGCGAGAATCTCCTCGGGGTGATCGAGTCCGATGACTTCGTCGCCGGTGCCGAGCACGCCGACGCGCGGCCGCCGATGGACCATCGGGTGAGTGACACCGAGGGAGGCGAGCAGCGCCAACTGATGCGGACCGATCGTGACCCCGCGCGGCAGGGCCAGTGCACCGGCCGCGAGGTCGGCTCCCTCGAGGCGGACGTTCTGGCCGGCATCGCGATGGTCGCGGATGGTCACCGTGTCGCGGCCGCGATCCGTGTCCTCCTGCCGCACCACGGAATCGGCTCCCGCGGGGACGGGGGCGCCGGTGAAGATGCGCGCGGCGTCACCTGGCTGGAGCGGGAGCGCCACGGCGTCGCCGGCCGCGGTCGCGGCCACGACCCGCAACGACACCGGCGCATCACGCCGTGCGTGCCGGATGTCGTCGGCACGAACCGCATAGCCGTCCATGCCGGCGTTGGTCCAGGGCGGCAACGGAATGGCGGCGATCACGTCGTCGGCGAGGATGTGTCCGATCGCATCGACGAGCGGTACGCGGAGCGTGGGTTGCGGCCTGCTGTGCGACACGACGACGCCAACCGCCTCGGCGACCGAGAGCGGCGGGAGCGTCAAGGCGTCGCCATCCTCAATAGCGACGGCCACGCCGTCGTTCCAGGACAATATTGAGGCCGACGAGGAAACTCGGGAACATCTTGACCCGATTGGCGGACGGCGGCTGCAGTCCCTGGTACTGCGTCGGGCCGGTGACCACGGGGATGACCGCCCAGGTCTCGCGCAATTCCGCCGACAGCTGGTAGCCGGCGCTCGGGGCCGTGGAGACCCCGACGCCCATCGTGGCCGCGGGACGGATCATGTGGCTGTTGTCCTCGGTGTAGATCTCCAGCAGGTTCTCCTGCTGCAGGCCGAAGACCGACGACATGTGCAGCGCGCTGCGCGGGACCACCGCGGCACCAAGCAACCCGCGGGCGAAGGGCTGATACATCGTGCGACTGATCGGGCGCCAGACCACGCCGCCCATCAGCGATACCGCCGACGCGGGACGGGCCACGCCCTTGAGCGCTTCGCACGCCGGGCCGCCGGGCACCCCGCCGCTGCCGCTCGCCAGCGTGCAGCTGTCCTCCGTCCCCAGCCCGATGTAGGTGAACTCCCCGGTGTAGCCGAAGTGCGCCGAGGAGAAGTACATGGTCTGGGCGCTGAGGGTGAGGTTGCCGGCGAGCCGGCGGTGCAGCGTCAGCAGGTCCTGACTGCCATCGAGGTCAACGATCGGCTGCTGAGCAACGGTCCAGAGCGCCGAGCCCTTGATGTAGCCGATCGAGACACCGACGGTGAGTCGCGCCTCGTCATGCGTCTGGCCGGTCGCCGGGGCGGCGCCGAGCAGCACAGCGAGAGCGCCCAGGACGCCGGGGAGCCGGGCAGAAGATCGCAGTGGCATCATGACCTCGTCGGGTTTCGCTGAGGAGCTCAGCAGGGTCCGGTGCAGTCGGCCCACAGGGTTTCGTCCTCGGCCACACGGACGCGTTCGAGTCGTACGCCTGGCAGGAGGCGAGGGGCAATCCGGCTCCAGCACCATCCCGCCACCGCCTCGCACGAAGGCAGCTCGGCGCCGGCGGCGAACACCGCGATCGACTCGTTGAGCAGCGTTCCTGCCAGTGGCTGCACGATCTCCTCATCGAGGATGGCGTCGAGCGCACGCAAGTCGATGATCATCTGGGTGGCCGGGTCAAGCGGACCGGTGACGGTGACGTCCACCCGATAGAGATGCCCGTGACCCGGTGGCTCCGCGGTCCAGCCGAAGCGTTGCTGGTTTTCCGCCGCACTCCAGTCGGCCCGGAAGTACCGGTGCCGGGCATGGAACGCGATCCGTCGAGTCAACGAACAGGGCATCGGGGCTTCCCGCTAGAACCGGACGCTGAGGCCGAGCAGCAGCGCCGGCGTCACGGTGTAGCCGCCACTCTTCCCGGTGGTGTTCACGGCATTGGGGTTGCTCACGGTGCCCGGCTGCTTCACGGGTTCGACGCTGTACGACGTCGGGTACTTCAGGCTCCAGAAGAGCGCGCGCGCCTCGGCGCGCAGCGCGACACTCCGGGCCAGCATGATCCGGGTCCCGGCCGATGGGGCGAAATAGAAGCGGGTGCCGAATGAATATCCCGACGTATCACTCTTCGGCGTCGCTTGCCCCTTCGCCAGGCCGATGCCGATCGCGGTGAAGGGCGCGAGCCCGTGCCACGACTTGGCGCCGGTCAGGTTCAGGTGCAGGCTGAATTCGGCGGCGATCAGGCTGTTGCTGATATCCGGCTTGACCCGGGTTGCCACCGAGTCATTGGCATCGACTACATGGCGCACCGTGCTGGCATACCAGCCACCCAGCGAAAGCGACAACGTGTGATCGCCCCGAAACGTGACCCGGGCGCCGCCCAGGGTGCCGTTGCGCGGGCCCACCAGGAGCGGCCCACCGTTGCCGAGCACTCGGCCGACGGAGAAGTCGAGCCACCGCGCGCCGAGAATGTCGTGATAGGGCGACGTGGCAGGAGTCCGACCGACCTGGGCGACGACCGGGGAGATCGCCAGGAGGGAGAGGGTCAACGCAAAGAACGCAACCAGCAGGGCACGGCGCATGGCAGCTCTTATGGAGTCAGGAGGGAACGCCCGGTCATCTCGGCAGGTTGCTCGAGACCAAGGAGCGACAGGAGAGTCGGCGCCACGTCACACAGGGCACCCCCGGAGCGGAGGGCAGGCATGCCATCGCCCACGGTCACGAAGGGCACCGGGTTGGTGGTATGGGCGGTGTGCGGCCCACCGGTGTCGGGATCGATCATCATTTCGGCATTGCCGTGATCGGCGGTGATCAGCACGCGCGTCCCGGTGGCCGCTGCCGTCTGGAGCAGCTGGCCGAGACAGGCATCGACCGTTTCGACCGCCGTGATCACCGCCGGCATCACGCCGGTGTGCCCGACCATGTCGGCGTTGGCAAAGTTCGCCAGGTAGAAATCGTGCTCGCGTCGCTGCATCGCGCGGCAGAGCACGTCGGCGATGCCGGCGGCGCTCATCTCGGGCATGAGATCGTAGGTCGCGACCTTCTGGGAGGGCACCAGTTCGCGCTCCTCGCCCGGCCAGG
>JANYAG010000101.1 GCA_025361465.1 Gemmatimonadota bacterium | reverse complement strand
AGCGGCGCCTGGGTGCTCGCACCCGTCGAGATGGTGTGATCCATTGCCCAGTACTCGCAGCCCCCGTTCACGTACGTCCACGCGAACGGAGACCCGCCCTCGTCGGCCGTCTGGTAGCTCGACCCTCGCCGAAAAGCCGGCTGCGCTGCGGCTGGCGGGCTTTTCTGACGATGGCGGGCTGCCGAATCATGGAAATATTGCAGGATCGCGCCGTGTTCCATGGGGATGCACCCTCCCGCTGCGCCTTTCGATCCGGTCCCGCTGCTCTTCCTGACGGCCGCCGACTCTGACCTGCGGGTGTTCCTCCAGGAGGCGCATGGTCTCCTCGCGGCGTGCCCTGGGCTCGTCGCCAGCGCCGAGGCGGACCTTGATGCCCACGGGTGCGGCAAGAAGGCGCTCCGCCTCGCGGACGCGGCGTGGAGGGCCGAGCGCACCGCACCCCTCCCTGGGTTCGCGAGCGAGCCCACCGTGATCGATCCCGCGCGGCTCACGCTCGCGCAGGGGCGACCGCGAACGCCGGCCTACGTCGTGCTGATGGCCGTTCTGCTGCGAGGCTACTTCGGGGCGGGCTTCAAGTCCTGCGACTCCGCGACCATGATGCAGGAGTCGACCACCCTCCTCGTCTTCTTCGCCAACCTCGGGCTGAAGATGCCGGGGCTCAGCACCCTGACGGAGTTGGTCAACGCCATCAGCAACAAGACGCGCCTGCTCCTCCTCGACGCCCAGGTGGCGCTGGTCCTGGGCCTCGGCTGGGACGACTTCTCGACGATGCTTCAAGACAGCACGCACGTCGAGGGAAACACGGTCTGGCCGACCGACTCCCGCCTCCTGGTCACCCTGGTGACGCGCCTGCTACGCGTCGGCGCTTCGCTCGCCCGGGTGCACCTGCCCGCGTTCAAGTCTCACACGGTGAGCCAGCACCTCGCCGCCATGATCACGCTCGACCGCGTGATCGACATGTCGAAGGGCACCCGCAAGGGGGCCCGCGTACGGCGGGCTCGCTACAAGAGCATCCTGTGGCGCGCGCGACGCGTCCGGACGCTCCTGAACGAATCGGTCACCCAGGTCGAGGCGGCGCTCGCCAAGCTGGATGTGCTGCCCAGCCAGAGAGCGATGGCAGAGCGCGCGGTGCAGCGTCTGCGCGCGGACGTCGACGCGCTCGTGCCGGTGATCGCGAACTGTGAGGCCCGCGTGATCCACGAGCGGAAGGTGCCGATGGCCGACAAGAAGCTCAGCGTGTCGGACCCCGACGTGGGCTTCATCGCGAAGGGCCAGCGTGTGCCCGTCGTCGGCTACAAGCCGCAAGTGGCGCGCAGCGGCGCGGGCTTCATCACGGGCCTACTGTTGCCCAAGGGGAATGCGGCCGACTCCGACCAACTGGTACCGATGGTCGACGAGGTCGTGCGTCGCACGACCGTGGTGCCGAGGGTTCTCAGCCTCGACGACGGCTACGCGAGCGCCGCGAACATGGCGGCGATGAAGGTCCGCAAGATCGAGGTGATCAGCATCAACGGCTCCAAGGGCCGCGCCCTCACCGCGCGCGCCGACTGGAACAGCGACGAGTACGTCCTCGCCCGCGACCAGCGCTCCGCCATCGAGTCGTTGATGTTCACGCTCAAGCAGGGCTTCGACTTCGGAGAGGTCGCGCGTCGCGGCCTGACCGCCGCCCACGGCGAGCTGCTGGAGAAGGTGCTCGCCTACAACCTCTGTCACCTGGCGCGGATGCGTCGGGCCAAGGCGGCGGTCGAGAGCGACGACGAACAGGCGCTCCCGCAAGCCGCCTGACACCCTCCATCGACGATCCCATCGGGTCGGCGTCCGGCAACCGGCCGCCGCAGGACGCCCCGCGCGCTTGCGGCAGCCCTGATACCATGCAGAACCTTCACCACGCACCCTCCACGACGCGGTCGAGGCTCGCAGGACAACGCCGGCCGCCCGGCGGGTATTCTGGCAGCGTCTCCACCACCCTTTTCGGCGAGGGTCTAGCTCGGGGCCGAGGAGAGCCGTCTCGCAGGGGCGACGGTGACCCGGGGCTACGGCAGCGCCGGTTCCATCTTCGGCGGCCCCGCCGGCGGCGAGAGCTGGACGACGCGCTGGCTGGCCGCCCGAATCTCCGCCTCCACGCCGCGACGCTTCTCGGGATCCGTGGTGCGGGCGCGCCGATCGAGCAAGCTGCGCACGTGCGCGAGCTGGGCTTCGAGCCGCATCTCGCGGCTGATCGGAGGGGCTGCGCCGCCGGTGACGTGCATCGGTGGCCTCGGCGTCCCCGAGGCCGTCGGCGACGTCGGCTCGGTGCTGGGTTCCGCGGTCGCCGCGGTAGGCGTGGGCATGAACGTCATTCCACCCGCAATCGAGGCAGGCGGCCGGGACCTTTCGAAAGCCAGCAGCG
>JANYAG010000088.1 GCA_025361465.1 Gemmatimonadota bacterium | reverse complement strand
TCTTCGTGGGCGAAATCGGGGACGAGCATGCGGATGCGGTGGCGCAACACGGCGTCGGTGACGTTTGGAGTGATCGCATTCCGAATGAGGTCTTCGACTTCTGCGGTGATACTCTCGCCTAGTCCGTCATTCATCGCGCGCAAAACCTTCGGGTGGTTCGTGGCTCGGATATCCTCGCCGCCGAAGAGCACTTCTTCGTAGAGTTTTTCGCCCGGCCGCACGCCGGTGTATTCGATCTCGATGTCGACGCCTTCTTCAAGGCCGGAAAGGCGGATGAGATCTCGGGCGAGGTCGGCGATCTTGACCGGCTCGCCCATGTCGAGGACAAAGACGTCGCCGCCACGGCCGAGCGCCATCGCCTGCAGCACCAGCCGCACCGCTTCGGGGATGGTCATGAAGTAGCGGCGCATCTCGGGATGGGTCACCGTCACCGGGCCGCCGCCCGCGATCTGGCAGAGGAAGGTCGGCACCACGCTGCCGCGCGACCCGAGCACGTTGCCGAAGCGGACCGCCATGAAGTTCTTGTCGCTCTGCTGGGCGGCGAGCTGCACCAGTTGCTCGGCCACCCGCTTGGTCGCCCCCATCACGCTGGTCGGGTGGACCGCCTTGTCGGTCGAGATGAACACCAGCTGCTCGACCCGGCTCTGGGCCGCGATCTCAACCAGGTTCCGGGTGCCAAGAATGTTGTTGGTGATGGCCTCGGCGACGTTGCATTCCATCATCGGCACGTGCTTGTGGGCCGCGGCGTGGAAGACAGCGATGGGATCCCACTCATCGAAGGTCCGGGCGAGCCGGTCGCGGTCGCGCACATCGACAATCACCGGCACATACTCGATCGCCGGCGCCATCTCCCGCAGCTCGTTCAGGATGTGGAAGATTGAGTTCTCACCGTGGCCGGCGAGGACGATCCGCTTCGGCCCGAGCCCCACCAGCTGGCGGCAGAGCTCGCTGCCGATCGAGCCGCCGGCTCCCGTGACCAGCACCGTCCTGCCGGTCGTGAGTGCTCGCGCCGAATCGAGCGAGGTGGTGACCGGCTCCCGGCGAAGGAGGTCCTGGATTTCGACCGGGCGCAGCGCCTGCACTGCCACCCGCCCGGAGATGATGTCGAACATCCCGGGTACCGTGCGCGTGCTGATGCCCGCAGCGGCGGCGGCGGCGACCAGTTCGCGGATGACATGACCACCGGCTCTCGGCATGGCGATGATCAGGTCGCTGATATCCCGAGTGACCACCACCCGAGGGAGGTCGGCGAGCGCACCAAATATCGGCAGATTGAAGAGCCGTTGGCCGTGCTTTGATGGATCGTCGTCGAGGAAGCCGACCGGCTTCAAGCCGAGGTCGGGATTGTCGAGCAGCTCGCGAACGATCAAGACGCCGGCGGCACCCGCGCCGGCAATCAGCACTCGCCGGGCGTCACTAGGATGCACGCGGCGAATGTGGGAGGTGATCACCCGCACCGCGATCCGCGGCATGGTCAGCACCGCCCCGGTGAACAGCATGTCGAGGATCAGGACCGAGAGGGGGATCCGCACCGGGGCGAGACCGAGGCCCGGAATTGCGACTGCCCCGATCGCCAAACAAACGGCACCTGAGAGGGCGCCGGCCTTGAAAAACTGCTCGAGTTCGTGGAGGGAGGCGTGACGCCAGAGGCCGCGGTAGAGTCCGGCCCAGTAGGCGATGGCGACCTTGACAGGCAGCGAGAAGGCCAGAAACCAGAGCACGCCGGCCTGATGCTCGTCGAACCAGGAAAGCCCTTCGAACCGGACGGTGAAGGCAACCAGCGTGGCCAAGGGCAGCAACAGCGCATCGAGCGCCAGGAAGGTGCGGTTGCGTGGCCAGACGTGCGGCTCGGGGTGAGTTCGCTGCTTGGGGGTCAGGGGCGACTCGAGCTCGGCATGAGAGAAAGGTAAGACCTTCCCGTCAATTGGGCGTCAATCGGTTAGAGGATATGGGGTTGCGGGGGACGTTCGCGATCACGTGCATGCAAGCTGCTAGTGAGAAACACCCTCGCGTCGCAGAACATTCAGCAGGGTCCGCCCGAGAATCCTCATGTCGAACCAGGTTGAACGACGCTGGAGATACTCGACATCCAGACGAACTTTCTCGGGAATCGACAACTCATCCCTGCCGTTGACTTGTGCCCAGCCGGTTACTCCTGGGAGTAACTCGTGCACACCCTGCGCCGTGCGGAGAGCCACCAGATCGTCCTGATTGTAGAGCGCCGGGCGTGGACCGACGAACGTCATGTCCCCCTTGAGGACGCTCCACAGCTGGGGTAGCTCGTCAAGGCTGGTCCGACGCAAGAAGCCGCCAATTGGCGTAAGTCTGGACTTGGGATCCGAAAGTAGATGGGTCGCGACGGCGGGGGTGTCGATTCGCATGGTGCGGAATTTCGGCATGCGGAAGATTCGGTTGAGTTGGCCGACGCGGTCGGACCAGTAGAGCGCTGGTCCCCGCGAGGTCAGTCGCACGAGTAGTCCCACCACCAACAGCGGGATTAGGAGGATGACTCCCGCAATGAGAACGGCGACAACGTCAACGAAACGCTTCACGTCGCGCCTGCAGCGAGCGGCCGCACGGTTCGTCGCAGTCCTTCGTCCGTAGTCACAGGTGGAGTCCAACCCAGAAGATCACGCGCCTTTGTTATGTCGACTTGCAGCGACCCGCATAGCTGCTGCGCAACACCAGTTCTACGCAGCAGTTTCGCGCCCGCCCGAAGCACAGACACCGGCACGGGGAAAAGGTGCGCCGGACGTCCTAACGCAACTGCCAACCTTCGAATCAACTCTGGTGTTGAGAGATCCTCGCCATTGCTCACGAAAAAGGCCTGGTTCGCTGCCGCTGGGTGATCGAGACATGTGCAGATCAGGTCGACAAGATTGTCGATAGCTGCCAGACTGCGGCGGTTCTTGACGGCGCCGAGCGGGAGAGGAACGCCTCGCGCGACGGCGTGCATAAGGGCGGCGAAGTTCGCTTGGACGCCTGGTCCATATACCAGGGGTGGGCGAATGACAACGACTTCCAAGCCCGTTGAAGCCGCAAGTTCCATGAGCCCCAGCTCGGCTTCCATTTTGGATACACCATACGGATCCGATGGCGCAGGCAGGTCACCCTCGGAGAATGGATGCCCCGCCGGCGTGGCGTCACCGTTCACTTTGACAGAACTGATGAAGACGAATCGCTTGACTCCCGCCTCCACGGCGTGTCGCCCCAGCGACAAGCTGCCCGCGACGTTGACTTCGCGGAAGGCTGTCAGTTGGTCGGGTGTGTCCTCGCGCGTGACATGGACGCGGGCGGCGAGGTGCACTACCACATCGGCGCCATCAAGAGCGGTCGCCAGCGCAACACGGTCATGCATGCCGTGGATCAGGGATGTGTT
>JANYAG010000063.1 GCA_025361465.1 Gemmatimonadota bacterium | reverse complement strand
GGCTTGTCGACAGGAGACTGTGGTGGGCATCCCTTGGCACAACAGCGGCCCAGCGGGGAACTCTTGCCCCGAAACGCTCGCACCACGCCGCCCAGCACGACGGCAGCGCAGCCGGCCACGAGCAGCAGCACGAGGAGATTTTGAATCCAGGGTGACATCGTCAAACCAATCATAGGCGGCCAAGCCCGGCTACAGATGCACGAACAAGCTCGCGGCTCCAACAACGAGCACGACCAGAGTACCCAGGCTCATGCGAACCTTCAGCGGCGACGACCCCAGCGCCAGGACAAGGCCGCACTTGGTGAGCGTGTTGCTGATCGTGGCCACGGCAACCGCCACGGCGGCCATCGTCACCGGACTGCCTGTGCGGGCCAGACCGGCCATCGAAAGAGTAATGGCATCCACATCCGTCAGGCCCGCCAGAGCCGCCACACCATACACACCCCGGCCCGGAGCATGCGCCTGCACCCATTTCACGACCAGCAACACCAGCACGAAAAAGGCCGCGAACTTGCACGCCACCGTGAGGCTGAACGGGTTCTTCAACGGAACCGTTCCGGCCGAACCGCCCGATGAGGTGATCGAGCGTGTCCGCAGGTACAGCACCGCCCCGAGTGCCAGACAGGCCAGCCCCATCGCCGACATCGGTATCACCAACGCCTGGAAAAGAGGTTGGTATACGATCGCGGCCATCACCAGCACGCGAGCGTACATGACCGTCCAAGCCAGCAGAATCCCGGCCGCCAGCGCGTCGGCCGACCCGGGCCGCGTCTGTTCCTCGCGGCTGCGTTTGGCGAACGTCAGAGAAACGACCGTGGATGAGACCAGGCCTCCGAACAGTCCGGTGAGCGTTGTGCCCCGCTCTCGCCCAAGCCAGCGCGTGGCGACATAGCCCACGAGTGACAGGCCGGATATCAGGATGACCAGCCACCAGATCTTGTAGGGATTGATCGCGCCCCAGGGATCGACAGCACGATCGGGCAACAGCGGCAGCACGATGAATGTGGCGATGAGCAGTTTCGTGCCGGCATAGATGTCGTCACGGTCAATCTTCGCGACCATGGCGTGAATGGGATCTTTGAAAGCCAGCGTCGCCGAGGTGACGATACCCAGGATGACCGCGAGCTTCGACTGTCCATAGAGCGCCACACCGCCCAGCAGGAACACGATGATGGCCGCCACCTCGGTGGTCAGGCCATGGGCCAGGGGCTGGCGGCTGACATGAAAATAGTAACCGGCAATGACCAGAAACGTCATGCACAGGGCGCTTACGGCGAATACCCACGGACTGCTAGTGCGGTCGGAAAGCCACGCGGAAATCGCCCCCGCCTCGGCCAGAAGCATGAAGGTGCGAATGCCGCCGAACCCCGGGTCACCGGAATCGGACTTCTTTTTTTCGCGTTCAATGCCAACGAGCGCGCCGATGGCCAGCGCCACGCCAAATTCCTGAAGGGGGATGGTCATCACGACCGGCATTGTACCACTCCCCCGTACACTGCGACAAACTACACCAGCAGCTTCGCAATCTGATACACCCCGAAGCTCACCACGTACGCCAGCCCGTTCATATACACGAGCATGAAGATCGGCCAGCGCCAGCCGCCGGTCTCGCGGCGGACAACGACCAGCGTGCTCATGCACTGCATGGCCAGCACGAACCACACGAGCAGGCTGACGGCCACCGGCCCGGTCCAGACAGGCGTGCCGTCGGGGCGGCGATCAGCACGCATGGCGGCCGACAGATCCGCGGTGTTCTCGCCGTCGCCGGCGGCATACGTGATCGCCATCGTGGACACAAACACCTCGCGGGCGGCGAAGGCACCGACGAGTCCCACACCCATTTTCCAGTCGTACCCGAGCGGCCGGATCACCGGCTCCATCGCATGCCCCAGCCGCCCGGCCACGCTGTGGTTGATGCGATACGCGGCGACCGTCTTCTGTTCGGCGCCGCCGGCCTTGAGCCTGGCCATCGCAGCGGACGACGCTCCGTAGTAGGTCATCGCCCAGAGCACCACGCTCAGACAGAAGATGGTCGTCCCGGCGTTGACGATGAACGCCCAAGAATTGGTCACCACCTGCCGCACCACCTGCCAAGGCTGCGGGAGCTTGTACGTCGGCATTTCGAGGATGAAGCTCGACACGCCACCCTTCAACAGCGTGCGTTTGCAGACCAGCGCGGTCACGACCGCCGCCACGATCCCCAGGGCGTAGAGCGCCAGCATGATGCCGGCCTGGGCAATGGCCCCCCTGCCGGCGAAGAATGTCCCGATGAGCAGCGTGTAAACCGGCAGGCGCGCCGAGCAGCTCATGAACGGCAACACCAGGATGGTCGCCAGCCGGTCGCGGCGATTCTCCATGGTTCGAGTGGCCATGACACCTGGGATCGCGCAGGCGAACGACGACAGCAACGGAATGAAGGACTTTCCGTGCAGGCCGACTTTCGCCAGGATTCGGTCCATCAAGAACGCGGCCCGGGCCAGGTAGCCGGTGTCTTCCAGGATCGCCAGGAACATGAATAGCAGCGCGATCTGCGGCACAAACACAACGACGGCGCCGACACCCTTGAAGATCCCGTCCTGCACGAGGTCATGCAACGGGCCGGGCGAGATCCACGCCGCCACCCTGACGCCGGTCCACTCGATCACCGCCTTGATGCCGTCCATGATCGGCCCGGCCAGCCAGAAGATGCTCACGAAAAGCGTGGTCATGATGGCGGCGAAGATCACCAGCCCCCAGACCTTGTGGACCAGCACGCCATCGACGCGCTCGGTGACCGTGCGATGCCGCGGGCTTTCGTAGCTGAGGACGGCCGTCGGATCGGGCTCGACGCCCATGGCCGCCAGTTCCTCGAGCGTGGCCACGCTCCTCTCGGCCACCCCTTCGATCCAGCGGTAGTGGGCCTCGATGTCGGCCTCGATGGGGTCAATTCCCGCAGCCCAGAGACGGCTGATGGCACCTTTGACCAACGAGGAAACCTTCGGATCCCGCGACAGCGGGAGCACATCCCCCGCGCGATCGTCGATCAGCAATCGCTCGGCGACTGCCTGATATCGGTCGACCCGGCAGGCCGGGTCGGTAGCGCATACCCAAGCCTTCGGAGTGCTGAGTGGGGCGCTGAGACCTGAGTGTGAATTCGTCGTAGGGTCCGCTTCAGCGGACGCGCATGGCGCCGGTCGCGCCGACACCGCGTCCG
>JANYAG010000044.1 GCA_025361465.1 Gemmatimonadota bacterium | reverse complement strand
TGTCGACGCCTGGATCTCGCAATTCAAGGAGGGGTACTTCCATCCATTGACCAACATCGCCCGCCTGTCCGAGGAGGTGGGCGAGCTCGCGCGCGAGATCAACCACCGGTACGGAGAGAAGACGAAGAAGTCCGACGAAGCGGAAGGTGATGTCGCGATGGAGATGGCCGATATTCTCTTCGTGATCATCTGCATGGCGAATCGCGAGGGCATCAACCTGCAGGAGGCCTTCGACCGGATGATGGCCAAGGTCGAGCACCGCGACACCTCACGCTGGACGCTGAAGGAATGAGGCGGCTGCTGGCCGCGCTGGTCGTGAGCGCCGCCGCCTGCGGCCCGCGAGGCATCCTCTCCCGGGCGGACCTGCGCACCCAGGTGGATGCGCTGGCGGCACAGGGTGACTCGATCGGCCTCGCCAAGCTCGCCGCCCGGCAGTGCAATCATGGCTCGGCCACCGCGAAGGTGAACTGCTACGAGGAGTACTTCGTCTCAGTCGCCCGCAGCGATCGGGTGCGGCTCGCGCTCGGCGCGCTCGCCGCCCTGGCCAAGGATCTTCCCGAGGTCGCCCTGGAAGGGCACGGCTACACGCACGTGATCGGGATCCGGGCCTGGAAGCCCGACCTCGATGTGGCGACCGTCTTCAAGGGGTGCACCGGCCTGTTTCAGTCCGGCTGCTACCACGGGGTGATCCAAGCCTACCTGCTCGAAGGGAAGGTCGGGCCGATCGACTCGACGCGCGCCGCGAACCTGTGCGACCAGGTCGCCGCGACCGGCAAGGAGATGTGGCTGCGATTCCAGTGCGTCCACGGCCTGGGCCATGGCTTCGAAATGGTCAACAACTGGGACTTGCCGAAGGCGCTCAAGGACTGCGACTGGCTGCCCAGTCCGTGGGACAGGAGTTCGTGCTACGGCGGGGCCTTCATGGAAAATGCCGTCGCCTCGATGCCCGGTGGACATCACACCGCGATGCATGTCCTCGCGGCCGAGAAGGTCCTCGACTCGACCAAGGGGCCGGCGGCCGGCGCCGGCCACGACATGCCGGGGATGGCGATGCCCAGCACGCCCGATCTCAAGGCGATCACGTTCAAGATGCGCGACCCGACGGATCCGCTGTATCCCTGTTCGGCGGTCGACACGACCTACCAGTTCGCCTGCTACCAGATGCAGGGCGGGATGATCCTGACGGGGGTCAAGGGCGACTTCGCCCGGGCCACGGCCGCCTGTGATCGCGTCGGTGCGCCGCTCCTGCGGGCGCAGTGCTACCTCAGTCTCGGCACCAACGCGAGCGGATGGACGGTGCAGAACACTCCGCTGGTGATCCAGGACTGCCTCCATGGCGACCCGGCGTACCAGCCGTTCTGCTTCGTTGGGGCGGTCAAGAACTATGTCGACGTGACGGCCAATCCTGAGGACGGGCTTGCCTTCTGCCGACGGATGGATCCGGGAGTGAACCGCGACCATTGCTACAACGCCGTGGGCGAGGAGATCTCGGTGCTCTATCGCGACCCCGACCAGCGGCAGGCTGCCTGCCTGAAGGCCGGCGGAGACGGCGAGGCGATGTGCCGGATCGGGGCGCAGCTGCCGGAGAAGAAGCAATAGACGGTGAACGGTGAATGGTGAACGGTGAACACAGGAATCACTCCCAATCGCGAGGCGACACCTCAAGTTCCGTGAAGACCGTGAGATACGAGGCATAGCGCTCGGGATGGAGTTCACCGGTGTCGAGCAGGGCGCGAACGGCGCATCCGGGCTCGGTACGATGGGTGCAATCATCGAAGCGGCAGGTCCCGATCCGCGGCACGAATTCGGGGAAGCACTCATCGAGATGGGCGCGATCGATCGCCCAGACGCCAACCTCGCTGAACCCCGGGGTATCCGCCACAAAGCCGCCTTCGGCCAGCGGGATCATCGCGGCGGTGACGGTGGTGTGGGTACCGCGGCGCAGCTTGGCCGATATCTCACCAACCCGAAGGCCCAGGCCGGGTTCGAGGGCGTTAAGGAGCGAGGACTTCCCCGCCCCGCTCGGCCCGGTGAGGACCGATTCCTTGCCCACCAGTCGTGAACGCAACAGGTCGATGCCGAGGCCGCTCCGCGCGGCCGTGGCGATGACTTCGTATCCGGCCCGTTCGAGATGCACGATGACCGGACTTGCCGAAGCGAGGTCACATTTGTTGACCACGACCATGGCCGGGATGTCATTGGCTTCGGCCACGATGAGGAGGCGGTCGATCAGCTGTGGAATTGGCAGCGGGTCCGCGGCGGCGGTGACCACGACGACCTGGTCGACATTGGCGGCCACCGCGCGCGTCCCGCGACCACCGGGAATCCGCCGTTCGAGGATCGAATGCCTCGGCTCGACGCCCTCGATGCCGAGGACGTCTTCGGTGAGGGTGGCGGGATCGAACCGGACCCGATCGCCCGCCACCGCGCGATCCACTTCGCGCTTGGCCTTGCCGCGCAACACGGCCGTGCGCTCGATGCCTTCGACCAGCACGCGATAACTGCCGCCCTCACGCGCCAGCACGACACCGGTTGGCGTGCTCAGGCGCCCTCCGGTCGCCCGGCAGCGACCAGCTGATCGAGCATGGCCTTGACGTCGTAGAGCGAGAGGGCGCCAAGGCGCGCGCGCGCCTCATCGGGAGTGGCGCCCGTGACGAGGTAGTCGGTTTCGAGATGCCCGACTGGGGCATCGCCCGCGGCTGACCAGCGGACGAAGAGCAGCGCGCCACCGAAGCGTCCGCGCTCATCCGGCTCGTCCTCGACGTAGAGGGCGACGGTGTACGGCTGGCCATCGGCGCCGGAGAACGCTGCCGCCCGGTCGTGCTTGGCCATGTACCCGCCGAGGGTGAACTCCGTCAGGATTTCCGTGTGACTTCCTTCATGATGTTGCCGAGGATGAAGACGATGTTCGCCGGGCGCTCGGCAAGACGGCGCATGAGGTAGGGATACCACTGGGTGCCAAACGGGATGTAGACCCGCAGGCGATAGCCTTCCTTCACGAGCGCTTCCTGCAGGTCTCGCCGCACACCAAAGAGCATCTGGAATTCGAAGCGATCGCGGGCGATGCCCTTCTCGGTCACGAACGCCTTCGCGTGCGCGATGATCGCCTCATCATGTGTGGCAATGGCTGGATACTTCCCGTCGGTCAGCAATCGCTCCATCAGGCGGACGTAGCTCGCATCGACATCCTTCTTGTCGGGAAAGGCCACGCCGGCTGGCTCGAGGTATGCGCCCTTGCAGAGCCGGACGCTGGCGCCGATCCGGATCAGCATGTCGATGTCGTCACTCGAGCGACGCATCATCGCCTGGATCACCACCCCGGTGTGCTTGCCGAAATCCGGGAAGACCCGCTTGGTGAAAAAGTCCAGGGTCCGCTGCGTGTAGGCCGACCCTTCCATGTCGAGGCGGACGAACGCCCCGGATGCCCGGGCTCCTTCGAGGATCGTGCGAATATTTCGTTCGCAGAGCGCCTCGTCGATATCGAGACCGAGCGCGGTGGGCTTGAGCGACGCGTTGGCTTCCAATCCAGCCTTGCCCATCGCCTGGAGAATGGCGATGTAGGCATCGCGCGCGGCTTCGGCCTCTTTCGGCTGGTGGACGCTTTCGCCGAGCAAGTCGAGGGAGGCCGTGATCCCCTTCGCCCGGGTTTCGAGCGCCGCGGCGACCCCGGTCTCGATCGCCTCACCCGCGACGAAGCGTGAGGCGAACTTCTTCGCGAGGGGGTTGCTGCGGACGAAATTGAAGATCGACCGCCGTTTGGAGAGCCAGAACAGGGTGGAGCGCATCATCGCAGGACAAGGCCTCGCAGAAGGAATCAGGTGGCGCGCCCGATCGGGGTGGCACCAGCGACGGGAAAAGTAGTGCTTGCGCGGGACGACCGGAAACGCGATAGTCGAGATGCGAGAAGCGAGGAACGCGAAGCGAGAGGCCGATCGTCGGTTGTTCCCTTCCCGAACCAGGACAGCCATGCCAGCCGGACCAGCGAAAGACGTCGCCTACGCCCGCAAGATCGGCCTCTTCTCGGCCACCATGCTGGTGATTGGGGGGATCATCGGGTCGGGTATTTTTCGGAATCCGGCCGAGGTGGCCAACCGGGTCAAGACCCCGTTCCTGATCCTGCTGGTCTGGGGAATGGGGGCGGTGATCGCCCTGATCGGGGCGTTCATCTTCGCCGAACTGGGGCAGCGACGGCCGCAGGTCGGCGGCGGGTACGCCTACCTGCGCGAGGCGTTCGGACCCCTGGCCGGGTTCATGTATGCCTGGGCGCTGCTGCTGGTGATGGCGACGGGTGCCATCGCGGCTGTGGCGATGACGTTTGCCGGATATCTCGCCTCGCTCCTGGGCTGGCCGGAATCGACACAACCGGCGCTTGCGGGCGGGGCGATCGCCCTGCTGACCCTGGTGAACATCGTCGGTGTCCGACCGGCCGCGTGGACCCAGAATGTCTTTACCCTCCTCAAACTGGCAGCGGTCGGTGGGCTGGTGATGGCGGCCTTCTTCCTGACCACACCGGCCACGGCATCCGCGACACCGGCCTCACCGCCCGGCTCGGTGTTCCTGGCGCTGGGCGCGGCGCTGGTGCCGGTCCTCTTTGCCTTTGGGGGATGGCAGCAGACCAACTTCGTGGCCGAGGAGATCATCAACCCGGAACGAAATCTCCCCCGGGCCCTGATCCTCGGTGTCCTTGGTGTGGTGGCCGCCTACCTCCTCGTCAATGTCGCCTACCTTCGGGCGATGGGTCCGGTGGCGCTGGCGGCCAGCACGGCGCCGGCGGCGGACACCATGGCGGCCATCGGCGGCGAGACGGGGCGTCGGCTGATTGCCGCCGGCATTGTGGCCTCGACGTTCGGCTTCCTCAACCTGGTCATCCTGGTCTCGCCCCGCGTCTACCAGGCGATGGCCCGGGACGGGCTCTTCTTCGCCTCCTTCGCCAAGTTGCACCCAACCTGGCAGACGCCGGTGGCGGCGATCCTGCTGCAGGGGGCCTGGGCAACCCTGCTGCTCTTCTCGAAGAAGTACGGCGAACTCAACGACTATGTCGTGTTTGGCGACTGGATCTTCTTCGGCCTGACCGCCATGGCGCTGTTCGTCATCCGGCGGCGCGATGGCGCGCGGGCCACGCCGTTCCGGGTGCCGCTGCACCCCTGGAGCACGCTCGCCTTCGTCGCGGCGGCGATCTACGTTGTACTCGGGTCGGTGGTCTCGAATCCCGGCAACGCCCTTCGTGGCGCCGGCCTGCTGCTGTTGGGCATCCCGATCTTCCTCTTCTGGCGCCGGCGCGCCGCGCGGAGCTGAATGTTCACCCCACGCACCATCATCGAGCCGTTCCGGATCAAGAGTGTCGAGCCGATCCGGCAGACCACGCTGAGCGAGCGTGACATCGCGCTCAAGGCAGCCCACGACAATCTTTTTCTCCTGCGTGCGCGAGACGTCCTGATCGACCTGCTCACCGACTCGGGCACCGGCGCGATGTCGTCGCGGCAGTGGGCCGGGATGATTATGGGTGACGAATCGTACGCCGGCGCCGATTCGTTCTACCGGTTCGAGGCGGCGG
>JANYAG010000321.1 GCA_025361465.1 Gemmatimonadota bacterium | reverse complement strand
CCGTGCGTTACGTGGCGGTGGTGGACACGCAGGTCCCCAACACCCAGCGGTCGCCGACGGGCGCCCTCGCGACACGGCGGTCATCGGCGGCCCGCCACTCGCTGCGCGGGCGGCTGGGATTGCGCTACCTCGTGGTGCAGTCAGGCGTTGGCGTCACCCTGACCCAGCCGGCCTTCGACCTGCGGCTCGACGGGCAGGACCTCGGCGGCACCGGCCTCGGTGTCACCGTGGACGTGCGGGCCCAGCGATCGACGATGTCCTCGACGTCGGGGACACTCTCCAGCAGCGTGCCCACCTCGCTGAATCGTGTCTATCAGGGGGCGGTGTTCTGGAACCGCGGGGCGGGCGGCGCGCGGGTGACGGTGGGCCGTCAGTTCGCCGGGGCACTGTCGACCATCGGGATCTTCGACGGGCTGGCCCTCGACTTCGATCACACCCGCTGGACGTACGGGGTGCTCGCGGGGACGCAACCGGAGCTGGCGACCTTCGGATTCTCGACGGCGACGCAGGACTACGGCGTCTACCTGCAGCGCCACAACAAGCGCGGCGGGGCGGTCCCCTGGTCGTTCACCATGGGCGCGATCGGATCGTACAACAACGGCCAGATCGACCGCGAATTCGGCTACCTGCGCACGACCTACAACAGCCGTCGGCTGTCGATTTTTGCCTCGCAGGAGATCGACGTCAATCGGGGCTGGAAGCGCACCGTGGAAGGATCGGCCGTCACGATGACGTCCTCGTTCCTGACGGCGCAGATTTCCCCCTCGGATGGCGTCTCGTTCAACGGGGGGTTCGACAATCGCCGCAACGTGCGCCTCTATCGCGACTACGTGAATCCCGAGATCGCGTTCGACGACAGCTTTCGCGAAGGCGTCTGGGGCGGGACCTCGCTCACCTTCCTGCGTCGCGTCCGGCTGACCGCCGACGTGCGGAACAGCAGCGGCGGGACGGAAGGATCGGCCAAGTCGTTCACCGGCTCGCTCGCCGTGACACGGGTCACGCCGCTGCACCTGGGGCTCCGGGCGCGCACGACGCAGTATTCCGGCACCGTCTCGACCGGTTCGCTGTCCTCCGCGTCGATCGAAATCTCCCCGGTGCAGGCGATCCGCCTCGAAGTGACTGGTGGCGTGCGCAACACCAGCTACCCGCTCTCGGGTGCGGCCGCCACCCGCCTGACCTGGACTGGGGTCGACGCCGACATCGGCATCGGGCGACGGCTCTACCTGATGCTGTCGACCTACCGCGAGGCCGGGGCGCCGGATCGAACCATTCAGTCGTACTTTGCCCTGAGCTACCGCTTCTAGCAGTAACGCGCCGGCTCCTTCAGCCATAGATTCTCGGGTCGCTTCCCACTTCACCGCCCGAGGATCTCATGCTGCTCGATCGCCGCCGGTTCTCCGGTCTCCTGGCCGGCCTGGTTGGCGGGGCCGCCCTGCCGCGGACCTCGCTGCACGCCTCGGCCCCCGCCGATCCCTGCCGGCTGCCCGCCCCGATCAATGCGCTGACGCCGATGACCGCCGGCGTCGCGCCGATCGGCAACGACGAGCGCCAGGCCAGGATCGAGCGGGCGCGGGTCCTGATGATCGACGCGAAGCTCGACGCCATCGTGATCGAGCCCGGTGTGACCATGGAGTACTTCACCGGCGTGCAGTGGGGGCTTTCGGAGCGTCCTTTCGTCCTGGTCATCCCTGCGCGCGGCGCGCTCGGCTGGGTCTGTCCCGGGTTCGAGGAGGCGCGTGGACGGGAGCAGATCCGGGTTGCCGCAGACGTGCGGGTGTGGCAGGAGGATGAATCACCCGCCGCACTCATCGCTGGCATCCTGCGGGACCGTGGTGCGGCATCGGGCCGCGTCGGCATCGAGGAGCGGGTGCGGTACTTCATCGCCGACGCCGCTCGGAAGGAGGTGACCGCCGCGGAATTTGTCAGTGGGACGCCGGTGACCGCCGGATGCCGGATGATCAAGTCCGCGGCCGAGCTGGCGCTGATGCAACGCGCCAGCGACATCACCATCGCTGCCTTTCGCGCGGCCTTCGCCACCATGAAGGCCGGCATGCTCAACACCGAGTTGGGTGAGAACATGACGGCCGCGATGAGCCGCCTGGGCGGCGAAGACCCCTGGTCGCTGACGCTGTTCGGCACGGCCTCCGCGATTCCGCACGGCACCACGCAGCCCCAGCGCCTGAAGGAAGGCGATATCGTGCTGATGGATTCAGGCTGCGCCGTGAAGGGCTACCAGTCCGACGTGACGCGTACCACGGTGTTCGGGAAGCCGTCGGTCCGGCAGACCGAGGTCTGGAATCTCGAGCGACGGGCGCAAGATGCCGCCTTCGCGGCCGCCCGGGTGGGCGCCACCTGCGAGTCGGTGGACGCCGCCGCCCGGGCTGTCATCACCACGGCGGGCTTCGGGCCTGGCTACCGGGTGCCTGGGTTGCCGCACCGAACCGGCCACGGCATCGGGATGGAGGGACACGAGTGGACCTACTTTGTCCGCGGCAACACCACGCCCATCACGCCGGGAATGTGCTTCAGCGACGAGCCGACCATCGCCATTCCGGGCGAGTTCGGGGTCCGACTCGAGGACTGTCTCTACATCAGCGAATCCGGCCCCAAGTTCTTCACTCCCCAGTCGGAAGCGATCGACCGGCCGCTTCCCTGAGGCGGGCGCGGCCCAGGGCGGGGTTGCCACCCCGCCCGCCCTCCGTATTGTTGGAGGGCTCAAGCCCCCCCGACGTATCGACCCCAGCACTTCGAGGATCAGCATGACTTTGTGCCTGGTTCGTTCCCTCCCGGCCCGCGCGCTCAGCGTCCTGGCCGTGGGCCTGCTCGCCGCGACCCCGGTTGTGGCCCAGCGTGCCCTGACCGCCGCAGACTACAGCCGGGCCGAACGGGCCATGACGGCGCCGGCGGTCGTGACCCAGCTGGCCAACAGCGGGCGTGTCACACCCAACTGGCTTCCGGACGATCGATTCTGGTATGCCACGATCACGCCGGCAGGGACGCAGTTCACCCTGGTCAACCCGGCGAAGAAGACCAGGGGGCCGGCGTTCGATCACGCCAAGGTTGCCGTGACCATCTCCGCGGCGGCCGGAAAGAGTTACGATGCCATGCATCTCCCGTTCACGCGCTTCGCGTTCACCAAGGACAACAAGTCGATCCTGGTGAACGTGGAGGGGAAGGAGTGGAGCTGTGGCATCGGCGGCGCCAAGTGCGTTGCCGCACCGGCCGGGAGCGCTCCGGCGGCGGCCGCGGCAGAGGGCGGTCGTGGCGGTCGGGGTGGTGGGGGTGGTGGCGGCGGGGGTCGTGGTGGCGCCGGCGGCGCCGCGTCGCCCGACGGCAAGCTGACGGCGTTCATCAAGGACTACAATCTCTGGGTCCGCGACATCGCGACCAGCCAGGAGACGCAGCTCACGACCGACGGCGTCAAGGACTTCGGCTACGCCACCGACAACGCCGGCTGGGCCTCGAGCACCAATGCGATCGTCCTCTGGTCGCCCGATTCGAAGCGGATCGCCACCCAGCAGCAGGACGAGCGAGGTGTCGGCGACATGTATCTGGTCACCACGCCCAATGGTGGCGCCAACGGCACCAACGGCGGCCATCCTGTCCTGCGGGCATGGAACTACCCGCTGCCGGGTGACAGTATCATCACCATGATCCAGCGCGTCGTCATTGACGTGGCGACCCGCAAGGTGACCCGCCTGCAGATGCCGCCAGATCAGCACCGCTCGATCCAGGGCGACAACCTCAGCATGTCCGACGTGAAGTGGAGTCCGGATGCCTCGCGGATCGTTTTCGCGTCGGTGTCGCGCGACCACAAGCACGTCTGGGTTCGCGAGGCCAACGCGACCACGGGAAGCGTGCGGTTGATCATGGACGAGACCGCGCCCACGCACGTCGAGAACTGGGCTGGCGGGTGGCGGGTGCTGTGGAACAGCAACGAAATCCTCTGGTACTCGCAGAAGGACAACTTCGGTCATCTCTACCTGTACGACCTGCTGACCGGCAAACAGAAGAACCAGATCACCTCCGGTGAAGGCAACGTGAACGCGGTGAACCGTCTCAACGACACGACCCGCGTCCTCTGGTATACCGCGCTGGGCGGGGAGAAGGGACAGAATCCGTATTTCGCGCACCACTATCGCGTCACCCTCGACGGGACGCGACAGGTCGCGCTCAACCCGGACGACGGCAACCACGAATCCCCGAATTACTCTCCGTCGGGGAAGTATCTCGTCGATGCCTGGAGCCAGACCGACGTACCCTACGCCAGTGCCGTCCGCGATGCGTCGACCGGTACCCTGGTGATGGCCCTCGAGAAGCCGGCCGATGCGACCGCCCTGAAGGCGGCAGGCTGGAACCCGGTCCTGACCGTCAAGATGCAGGGGCGTGATGGCGTCACCGACATCTACGGCCAGATGGAGAAACCGGCGAGCTTCGATCCGAACAAGAAGTACCCGATCATCAACTACATCTATCCCGGACCGCAGTCGGGCAGTGTCAGCGGCTGGGGATTCAAGGCGACGGCGGGCGAATCCTCAGGGTTGTCGGAGCTGGGCTTCATCGTGGTGGCGATCAATGGCATGGGGACGCCGGGCCGCGACAAGAAGTTCATGGATGCCTACTACGGAAGGATGGGCGACAACACGCTGCCCGATCAGGTCGCCGGCATGAAGGAGCTGGCGCAGAAGTACGCCTGGATCGATATCGACAAGGCCGGGATCTGGGGCCATTCCGGCGGCGGCTTTGCCACGGCCGACGCGATGTTCCGGTATCCCGACTTCTTCAAGGTCGGCATCGCCGAGTCGGGCAACCACGACAATCGTCAGTATGAGGACGACTGGGGCGAGCGCTATCAGGGCCTGCTGGTGCGCAAGGCCGATGGCACCGACAACTACGACCCCGAGGCGAACCAGAATTTCGCGAAGGACCTCAAGGGGCACCTGTTGCTTGCCCACGGCACGATGGACAACAACGTGCCGCCCTACAACACACTGTTGATCGTGGACAAGCTGATCGCGGCGAACAAGGACTTCGACCTGTTGATGATCCCCAACGCCGGGCACGGATACGGTGCGGCGTCGTCGTACATGCAGCGCCGTCGGTGGGACTACTTCACCCGGTGGCTGCTCAACGCCGAGCCGCCCAAGGAGTACCAGATGGGCGGCGGGCGCGGCGG
>JANYAG010000315.1 GCA_025361465.1 Gemmatimonadota bacterium | reverse complement strand
CCCTCCTGCTCGGGCGCAGCGCCAGCATCGTGGTGAACGAGGAGGACCACCTCCGGCTGCAGACGCTTTACTCGGGCTTCGCACTCGACGCTTCCTATGCCGAAACCGACCATGTGGATAACGAGCTGGGGTTACGGCTTTCCTTCGCCTTCCACCCCGAGTTTGGCTATCTTACGAGCTGCCCGACGAACGTCGGAACCGGGCTGCGCGCCAGTGTCATGATCCATCTTCCGGGTCTGGTGCTGACCAAGGAAATCGGGAAGGTCCTGCAGGGATTGGCGCAGGTGGGACTGACCTATCGCGGCTTGTACGGCGAAGGCAGCGACGTGCTGGGAAACATCTTCCAGCTGTCGAACCAGACGACGCTGGGCAAGTCCGAAGCCGAGCTGCTCGATCATCTCGGGCGGCTCGTTCGGCAAGTGGTCGAGTACGAAAGGCGGGCACGGGAGGCATTGCGCCGCGACGCCGCACGCGCGCTCGACGACAGGGTGTGGCGTGCCTACGGTCTGCTGCGGTTTGCCCGGGCGATTTCCTTCGAGGAAATGCTCAGCCTGCTCAGCGGAGTGCGACTCGGTGTCGGGATGGGCATCCTTCCCGCGGTGCCGCTGCGAACACTGAATCGATTGCTGGTCCAGGCACAGTCAGCGCACGTCGCTGCCGGCGCCGAACTTGACCTTGAAGACGACGCGATCCCGGTGGAACGAGCTTCGCTCATTCGCCGGTTGCTGGAGGAGGAGGTACCGCAATGAACGGCTACAATTTCACCGACCGGGTACGCAAGGTGCTCCAGATGGCGCGCGAGGAAGCCGCGCGCCTGCACCACGAGTACGTCGGGACCGAACACATCCTCCTCGGCCTCATTCGCGAAGGGGAGGGTGTGGCGGCGGCCGTGCTGACGAACCTCGGCGTTGATCTTGAGGAGATCCAGCAGAAGATCGAAGAAACCGTCAAGAAGGGGAAAGCGGCGGCGGCCGCCGGTCCCGAACTGCCATATACCTCGCGGGCCAAGAAGGTGCTGGAACTCGCGATGATGGAAGCCCGCGAGCTGAATCACTCCTATGTCGGCACGGAGCACCTGCTGCTCGGCCTGCTGCGCGAGGAAAAGGGGATCGCCGCCCAGGTCCTGACCGACGCGGCCGTCTCGCTCGAACAGTCCCGGGCGGAGACACTGCGGCTGCTCGGCAGCGACCTGCCGCCGTCGCAGCAGCCCGGCGCGGCACCGGCAAGCGGCCCCCAGGTCGTGCCGCCCAAGACCGAGAAGAAGTCCAAGACACCGGCGCTCGATCACTTCTGCCGCGATCTCACCGTCCTGGCGGCCGAGGGCAGCCTCGACCCGACGATCGGCCGGACCAAGGAGATCGAGCGCGTGATGGAAATCCTTGCGCGACGGAAGAAGAACAACCCGGTCCTCATTGGTGAGCCCGGCGTCGGCAAGACGGCCATTGTCGAGGGATTGGCGCTGTTGATCGCCAACGGCAATTGCCCGGACGTCCTGCGCGACCATCGCGTGCTGTCGCTCGACATGGCGGCCGTGATTGCGGGGACGAAGTATCGCGGTCAGTTCGAGGAACGACTCAAGGCGGTGATGAACGAGATCGTCCAGAGCAAGAATGTCGTCCTCTTCATCGACGAACTGCACACGCTGGTCGGCGCCGGTGCGGCCGAAGGCGCGATCGATGCGTCCAACATGCTCAAACCGGCGCTGGCGCGGGGCGAGTTGCAGTGTGTCGGTGCCTCGACCCTGAACGAGTATCGCAAGTACATCGAGAAGGACGGCGCGCTGGAGCGCCGCTTCCAGACCGTGCTGGTCGAGCCGCCGTCGGTGCCGGAGACGATCGAAATCCTCATGGGCCTGCGGAAGAAGTACGAGGACCACCACCGGGTCACGATCCCTGACGCCACGTTGAAGGCTGCCGCCGAACTGGCCGAGCGCTATATCACCGACCGGTTCCTGCCGGACAAGGCGATCGATGTCATCGACGAGGCCGGCGCCCGCGCCCGCCTGGCGTCGCAGCATCCGCCCGCCGAGGTCGGCGAACTCAAGCTGCAGCTCGAGAAGGTCACCGCCGAAAAGGAAGAGTCGGTGCGCGACCAGAACTTCGAGAAGGCGGCAGCGCTGCGCGATCGGGAGCGCGACTTGCAGGGCCAGATTCGCCAGGTCCAGGCCGACTGGGAACACGAGCGCCAGACCACCCGTCCCGTCATTGATGAGGAGGCGGTGGCGTTCATCGTGGGCCGGTGGACCGGCATCCCGGTGACCCGCATCCAGGAAGCCGAAGCGTCGCGGCTGCTGCGAATGGAGGAGGAGCTGCACCTGAGCGTGATCGGCCAGAACGAGGCGATCACGGCAGTGTCCCGCGCCATCCGGCGCTCGCGTGCCGGGCTGAAGGACCCGGGCAAGCCGATCGGGTCGTTCATCTTCTCCGGCCCCACCGGGGTGGGAAAAACGGAGCTGGCGCGTTCGCTCGCCAAGTTCCTCTTCAACGATCCCGCCGCCCTGATTCGGGTGGACATGTCGGAATACATGGAGAAGTTCTCCGTCTCCCGGCTGATCGGGGCGCCGCCGGGGTATGTCGGATACGAAGATTCCGGAACGTTGACCAAGGCGGTGCGCCGCAAGCCGTATTCCGTGGTGCTGCTCGACGAAATCGAGAAGGCCCACCCGGATGTCTTCAACATCCTGCTGCAGGTGCTGGATGAAGGGCACCTGACCGACAACTATGGCCGGGTGATCGATTTCAAGAACACGGTGGTGATCATGACCTCGAATGTCGGGGCCCGTGACATCATGCACGGCAAGTCGCTCGGCTTCCACGCTGGCGAGGCGCAGGGAACGTTCGAGAAGATGGCCGAGAAGGTGAAGGAGGAGATCGGCAAGGTGTTCAATCCCGAGTTCCTCAACCGGCTGGACGACGTGATCGTCTTCCACCCGCTCACCAAGGAACACATTGCCCAGGTGCTGCACATTCTCCTCAAGGATGTCACGCGGCGGGTGGGCGACCAGGTGCGCCTCACTCCGGCGGCGGTCGACTTCCTCGTCGAGCACGGCTATGACCAGAGTTTCGGCGCGCGCCCGCTTCGCCGGGCGCTGCAGCGCTACGTCGAGGATCCGTTGAGCGACCGGATCCTGGCCGGGGACTTCTCATCCGGGGATGAAATCGAGGTGGATGTCGCCACCGAGGGCGACAAGCTGACCTTCCGCGTGCTTTCGGGGACCAGCGCCTGATCCGCCCGGCCGAATGGCTCTGGTGCCGGGCTGTGCTGCGCGCGCTCCCCGTGGCGGCCCTGTTGACGACGGGGCGCCTCGGGGCGCAGGCAGGGGCGCAGGCCCCACCGCCGATTCCCATGCTCGACAGCGTGGTGATTGAAGGAAGTCAGCGCATCGGGGCGACGCAGATCCTGGCGGCGTCGGGGCTCGTGGCGCACACCAAGGCCGGGCCGCGCGACATCCAGCACGCGGTGACGGCGCTCTTCAGCACCGGGTTGTTCGAGGACGTCCGGGTCGTGGATCGCTCGGACGGAACCAAGGTGATCCTGGCCATCATCGTCAAGGAACGTCCCGTCCTGCGAGGATGGGAACTCGTCGGTCCGGCGAAGATCCAGGCCCGGACCCTCAGGGAGCATGTCAAGCTCATCGTCGGCCTGCCGATCGATCGTGCCGAGGTGGCGCGCTCGCGCTACCAGATTGACTCGGTGTACAAGCAGGCCGGGTATTACGGCGCCAGCGTCACCGTGCGGCAGGAGGCCACCGCCGACAGCGGCGTCAAGCTCCTGTACAACGTGGTCGAAGGCAATCGGGTCGCCATCGCTCGCGTCGACATTGAGGGCAACACGCACTTTCCAGCCACCGATCTTGTCTCGGCGATCGACTCCAAGCCCGAGGGCTTCTGGTGGTTCCGCAAGGGCGCCTATGAGGACCAGACGCTGGAACGCGATGTCCGCGAACGCCTGCCGGAGTGGTATGGCCATCGAGGATTCATCGACTTCCAGGTGATCAAGGACACGCTGGTCGCCGACTCGGCCACGGGCAAGGCCACCGTGAAGATCAGTGTCGAGGAGGGAAAGCGGTATCAGGTGGGCCGGCTCGAAATCGTCGGCAACAAGCGGTTCTCCAGCGAGGAGCTGACGCAGGGATTTCCGTTCGGAACAGCCGGCCAGGCGGCAACCGGGGCGGCCCTCGGCGGGACGTTCGATCGCACGGCCTGGGAAGCCGCCACGGAGACGGTGCAGAACACGTATTCCAACAATGGCTACATCAACGCTCGCGTCGTCGCCGAGCAGTCGCGCCGGACACTGCCGGACAGCACCCCGGTGCTCGACCTGCGCTGGCGAATCGAGGAAGGCGCCCCGGCCATCGTGGGGATGATCCGGGTGATTGGCAACGAGGTCACCCACGAGCGCGTGATTCGCGAGGCGATAGTCATCCTGCCGGGTGAGCTGTTCAATCGCGAGCGCCTGCTGCGCTCCTACCAGAACATCTCGAATCTCGGCTTCTTCCAGCAGCCCATGCCGATCCCCGACATGATCCCGCTGGACGACAACACCACCATGGACATCACCTTTCGGGTGGAGGAAAAGCACACCGGCAACATCAACTTCGGCGCCTCGGTGGGACAGGGCACCGGACTCGGCGGCTTCCTCGGGCTTGAAGAACCAAACCTCTTCGGCCGCGGCAAGCGTGGTCGTCTGCAGTGGCAGTTCGGGCAGAACATCAACGATTTCAACCTGAGCTACTCCGATCCGGCCATCATGGAGAGTCGCATCAGCGGCACAGTCTCGGTATACGACTCGCGCCAGAAGTATGTGATCGGCGATCTCGGGCGGCGGCGTCAGGCGGGCAGTTCGCTGCAAATCGGCCTCCCGTTCCTCGGCTCGCGCTACTCCCGGGTGTTTGCCAGCTACGGTATTCAGCGAATCCGCTACGACCAGGGGTCGGCTGACCTGCAGGCGCGTTTCCGTTGCTCGCCCTGCTCCCGCTCGACCTTCGGGGTGAATTTCCTGCGGGATACTCGCGTCGGATTGCCGTTCCCGTTCGCCGGGTCGATGATCTCCACCGGTGTCGAGCAGAACGGCGGCTTCCTCGGCGGCGATGGTGATTACCAGAAGATCGACGTCGACACGCGCTGGTTCGCCCCGTTGGGGAGCCTCGGCTCGCGGAAAGGTGGCTTTGGCGGTGGCGTCCAATTCACGCTCGGCCTGACGGCCAAGTCCGGCTTCATCTTCGGCAATCCGGCCTCGTTCTTCACGGAGCTGTACTCGCTCGGTGGCGTCCAGTATGGGATTCCGCTCCGTGGCTATTCGGAATTTTCCATCACGCCACACGGCTACGAACCGAGTGCTTCCAGCTCACTCGCCAGCCCGGACGCCTTCGGCAAGGCCTACGCCGCCTTCACGGCCGAAGCCGGTGCCCGCATCTCCCAGTCCCTCTACTTCAACGTGTTTTTCGACGCGGGCAACGTCTACCGCAATGTCCGTGCGTACGATCCCACCCGCCTCTTCCGGGGCGCGGGCGTGGGCGTGGCGTTAGTTTCACCCCTTGGCCCGCTGGGCCTCGATCTTGGCTACGGCTTCGACAAAACCGACCTCCTTGGGCATCCCGCTCCGGGTTTCCAGCTGCACTTCCGGCTTGGGAACATCGGGCAATGACCGGGGACATGACTCTTCACCTGCAGGACGACAAGGACAAGGCAATGATGCGTATCGGATCGTTCGTGCGTGCCGTCGCGATGGCGTGCGCTGTCGCACTCTTCCCGGCGGTGCTGTCCGCCCAGGGTACCGGCGGGGGTTGCAACAAGATCGCCTACGTCGTGGGCCGGGCGATTCTCGAGCAGACGCCGGGATACACCGCAGCGAACGCAGCGCTCCAGAAGGAGATCGACGGCTTTCGCTCGCAGGTCGAACGGCTCAACGCCCGGGTCGATTCCGCGGCCGCGTCGCTCGAACAGCGCTCGGTGATGCTTTCCGCCACGGCCAAGCAGGCCGAGGTGAAGAAGATCCAGGCGATGAAGGACTCGGTGGATGCGACGACGACCGCAATGCAGCAGAAGGCGTCGCAGCGCCGGGATGACTTGCTCAAGCCCTACGAGGATCGGGTGCAGGCCGTCCTCGATGGCCTGCGGGCCGGGGGCAACTACTGCTACATCTTCGACGTCAGCGCGCCAGGCAACGCCATCCTGAGTGCCGACAAGTCGCTCGACCTGACTCAGAAGGCGATCGACCAGTTGAAGGCTCCGAAGAGCGAGTTCTGACGACGGTGGATGGACCTTCCCTGACCGCACAGGCGGTCGCCGAATTGGTCGGTGGCCGCCTGTATGGTCCCGGGGCGGTCATCCTGCGCCGGGTCCGTTCGCTCAAGCAGGCGGATGCCGGGGACCTCTCGTTGTGCACTGGCGCCAAGTACGCCGAGGCCCTGGCCGCGTGCCACGCGACGGCCGTGCTGGTCCCCGAGGTGCTGGCCGACGCTCCCGGGCCGGCAACACGCGTCGTCGTGGCTGACCCGGCGCGCGCGATGGCGGCAGTGTCTCGCGTGCTGCACCCCGAGCGCCCCCGCACGCCGGCTGTCGATCCGACTGCCCGAATCGGACCGGGGGCATTGATCGGCGCCGGCGCCGAAATCGCCGCCTATGTGGTGATCGGTGCTGACGTCGTCATAGGCGAGCGAGTCCGGCTGGGCCCTCACGTCGTCATTGGTGAGGGCACGCGCCTTGGCGATGACGTCCGTCTTGATGCACACGTCACGATCTATGATGGGGTCATCCTGGGGGCTCGCGTCTGGTGCAAGGCGAGTGCAGTCATCGGCGGTGCCGGATATGGGTTCCTCTCTGATGCCGGCGGACACCATCGCGTGCCACAGGTGGGCGGGTGCATCATCGGAGATGATGTTGAGGTTGGTTCGTGCTCATGCATCGATCGCGGGTCGCTCGACGACACGGTCATTGGCAGCGGAACGAAGCTCGACAATCACGTGCACGTGGGACACAACGTGCGCACGGGAAGGGATTGTCTCTTCATCGCCGGCGTGGACATCGGCGGCAGTGCCCAGCTCGGCAACCGGGTGGTGGTCGCCGGACAGTCCGGGATTGGTGGCCACCTGGTGGTTGGCGACGACGTGATGGTCGGGGCCAAGTCGGCGGTCATCTCGGACGTGCCGAGCGGGATGGCGGTGTCCGGCTATCCGGCACGACCGCATCGCGAATTCCTGCGGGCACAGGCGACCCTGTATCGCCTTGCCCCCTATGCGAACGCCTTGGAGGCCCTGATCAAGAAGGAGCGCAGCGATGGCTAGGCGAACGCTCGCTGGAACCGCGGAGCTCTCAGGTACCGGCCTCCACACCGGGGCCCACACCACCGTGCATCTGTCCGCCGGAGTCCCCGGGGCCGGGATCAACTTCAAGCGCACCGACCTGGGCGGCGAGCCGCTGATTCCCGCACGGATCGGGCAGGTGCAGGCCACCGAGCGCCGCACCGGACTGGCGCAGGGTGCGGCACGAGTGGAGACGGTCGAGCACCTGCTCGCCGCGGCGCACGCGCTGCAGGTCGATGACCTGCTGATCTCGAT
>JANYAG010000239.1 GCA_025361465.1 Gemmatimonadota bacterium | reverse complement strand
GTGCGGTCGTCTGGGCGATCGAAACCAACCAAGACGGTATCCAGAGCCTCGTTCGGTATCGAATCTCCGGCCTGTGACTACACTATGGCTCGCGGGGACGACTCCTCGCGGTCGGGAAGGCCATCCCCGAGTTGCTGCGCGTCGGTTGGAGTCGCGTTCAGGAGCCCGAGATTCACCATTCGTTAGCCCCTTACATCCACCATAGAATTTCACCGGATTTTCTTGCTCCTATTGCGAACCCGCTTGAGGTCAGGTGCGCTAACCATTGATTTCAAAGCAACATAGGGCGAGATTGTCGCGTATTCTCCAGCCGGAGAACATGCGTGATCAAGGTGACCGGGGTCCAGCCGGAATCGATTGGTGAAGCGATCGGACTGGCTCCAGGCGTCGAGCTCTATTCGGTTGACGGCACCCCACTCGAGGATTTTCTCGATTGGGAGTTCCTGACGGCGTCCGAGGACTTCACGCTCGTCTTCCGCCGCCCAGGCGAGGAAGTCGAATACGAAGTCGAGGTCGAGCGCGAGCTGGAGGCGCCGATGGGGGTGGCGGTCGAGCCCCCCCGGATCCGCCGCTGCGCCAACCGCTGCGATTTCTGCTTCGTCGATGGCAACGCGCCAGGGCTGCGCGATGTGCTGTACATCCGCGACGATGACTACCGGCTGTCATTCCGCTACGGCAACTTCGCGACGCTCACCAACCTCAAGCCGGCTGACACAGCACGGATCATCAACTACCGGCTGTCGCCACTGTACATCTCGGTCCACGCCACCGATCCCGTGGTGCGTCGCTGGGTCCTGCGCAATCCGCAGGCGACAGACATCCTGCCCCAGATGCGTGAGTTCGCGGATCACGGCATCGAGTTCCATACCCAGATTGTCATGGCCCCGGGCGTCAACGATGGCGCCGTCCTGAAGCAAACCCTCGATGACCTGTGGGCCTTCGGACCCGAAGTGCTGTCCGTGTCGGTGGTTCCGGTTGGCCTGACCGAGTTCAGCAAGCACTCCCTCGTTCGCGAACCGGACATGGCCGAGTGCCGCGATGCGGTTGCCGTCGTCGAGGCAGCGGCGAGGAGGGCCCGGCTCGCGCGAGGCCACGGCTGGTGCTTCGGCGCCGATGAACTCTATCTCCGCGGTGGCGTGACGCTGCCGCCAGCCGAGAGCTATGGCTCGTTCAATCAGATGGAGAATGGGGTCGGTGCGGTGCGCTGGTTGCAGGTCCAGGTGCGCGAGGGGATGGACGAGCTCCAGGACTGGACCGGCAAGCGCATTGCGGTCCTGACAGGCACGTCGATGTCGGCGCTGATGCCGATGGTCCTCGAACCATTGCGCGAAGCGACCGGCGCGGAGTTCATCCTCGTCCCGGTCACCAATAGTCTGTTCGGGCCGCGGGTCACCACCGCCGGCCTCCTCCCCGGGGAGGCAATGCGCGAAGGACTGCGAGGCCTCTCCGGGATCGACCTCGCCCTGTTGCCCGGAGAGTCGGTCAATGACGAGGGGTTGTTCATTGATTCGCTCTCCTTTGAGGCGCTCGCGGACGACGTCGCGATGCCAGTGCGACTGTCCAAGACCTTCGTCGATGCCCTCTCGGAGCCTCTCAGCGTGTGAACACCAAACCTACCGTTGCCATTGTCGGACGCCCGAACGTCGGGAAATCCACCCTCTTCAATCGCTTGGTGGGCGGTCGCGAGGCGATCGTCTCCGATCGGGCCGGGACGACCCGCGACCGGCATTTCGGCGATGCCACCTGGAACGGTCGCGACTTCTGGGTGGTCGACACCGGTGGCCTCGTTCCCGATTCCGACCAGACGATGGACAAGTCGATCCGCTTCCAGGTGGAGCGCGCCGTGGCGGAGTCGGACCTGGTGCTCTTCCTCGTCGATGGCCAGGAAGGGCTCAATCCGGTCGACGAGGACATCGCCCGTCGCCTGCGCACCTCCGGCCGCCCGGTGATTCTCGCGGTCAACAAGCTCGATGAAATTGCCGCGCGCGACGAGCGGTTTGCCTTCCATGCCCTCGGCCTCGGCGACCCGTTTGCGGTCTCCGCCTCCACGGGCAAGGGAAGCGGCGACTTGCTGGATGCCATGGTCCTCGCGCTGCCGGAGCGAGCAGTCGAGGCGTCCGACGAGCGCATTGCGGTGGCGATCGTCGGCCGACCCAACGCGGGCAAGTCCTCCGTCGTCAATCGCCTGCTCGGCGAGGAACGCCTGGTGGTGAATGCGACACCGGGGACGACCCGGGATGCGATCGACTCGACGCTGGTCTACAACGGCACGACGCTGACGCTGATCGACACCGCGGGATTGCGACGGCACGCCAAGGTGCAGGACGACATCGAGTTCTACTCCAACATGCGCACCGAGCGCGCCGTCCACCGTGCTGACGTCTGCGTCCTCGTCGTGGACGCGAAGCTGGGATTCCACAATCAGGATCTCCGCATTGCCAACAATGCCTGGGAGCATGGCTGCGGCGTGATCGCCCTGATCAACAAGTGGGACCTGATCGAGGAGAAGGACGCCAACACGGGCCGCCGCGGCCAGGACCTCCTGATCGAGAAGGCCCCGTTCCTGGAGAACGTCCCGTTCCTCTATGCGTCAGCGCTGACTGGACAGCGGGTCCGCAAGTTGCTCGATTTGATCATCGACGTGGCCAAGGCCAGGCAGAAGCGAGTTCCGACCGCGGAAGTCAATCGGGTGCTCCAGCAGCTGCTTGAGCGCGCAGCACCACCGCAGAAGATCGGTGAGGAGATCAAGCTGCTGTACGCCAGCCAGATCGGTGTCGCCCCGCCCACCATTGCCATCGTGGTCAACCGGCCTGACGCCGTTCCCGAGTCGTGTCAGCGCTGACGCATAGAGGAACGGGACGTTCTCCAGGAACGGGGCCTTCTCGATCAGGAGGTCCTGGCCGCGGCGG
>JANYAG010000218.1 GCA_025361465.1 Gemmatimonadota bacterium | reverse complement strand
CCGATCTCGACCCCCTTGACCGCGGGAATCGACATCAGCATCGCGGCGAGTCGGCCATCCAGCTTGCGATCCCACGAGACATGGCTGCCGAGTCCCACGGGAAGCCCGCGCGCGACGACTTCGATCTCGCCACCAAGGGTGTCGCCATCCTGTGCGGCGCGATCGATCCGCACGATCATCGCCGCCTCGGCCTTCGGGTCGAGGGTGCGCACCGCCGAGGCATCGCTCGCCGCGTTGAGCGGGACGGGAAGCGCGCCCGGGACGCTGGCGCGGATCCCGCCGAGCGAGATGAGGTGCGATCCGATTTCGACACCGAGCTCCTCAAGCAGACGGCGCGCGACGGCGCCCGCGGCCACGCGCGCGGCCGTCTCGCGTGCCGAGGCGCGCTCGAGGATGTCGCGGGCGTCAAGCCGATCGTACTTGAGGACCCCGACCAGGTCGGCATGGCCGGGGCGTGGCCGGGTGACGCGCCGGCGGCGCAGTTCGCCGGGAGTTCCCTCGGCGGCCATGACGTCTTCCCAGTTGGCCCAGTCGCGGTTGCGGATCAGCATCGCCACCGGGGCGCCGATCGTCTCGCCGGCCCGCACGCCGGCGAGCCACTCGATGCGATCCTGCTCGATCTTCATCCGGGCCCCGCGGCCATACCCCTGCATCCGGCGACCGAGGTCGCGGTCGACCGCGTCGGCGCTGATGGGGAGCCCGGCGGGAACCCCCTCGACGATGACGACGAGCGCCTTGCCGTGCGATTCGCCGGCGGTGGTGAACTTCAGGTGCATGCTGGAGATCTCTCCTCTACGGTCGCCCTGAGCAACGCGAAGGGCAGGCGCACTGACGACCATGATACTAACGCCTCCCCCCAAAACGCACGACGCCCGGCCGAAGCCGGGCGTCGCGAGGGGTCCGTCGAAGTGCCAGCTAGTTCTGCTGGTTCGGATCGTCCAGGATCCGCGGCGTGACCAGGATGATCAGGTCCTTGCGGTTTTCCTGGTCGGTGGTGAACGAGAAGAGCTTGCCGATGAACGGCAGCGAACCGAGCAGCGGAATGCTCTGGCGGTTGCGGGTCACGCTGGTGACCACCAGGCCGCTCATGACCGCCACTTCGCCATCGGCGACGAGCAAGCGTGAGGTGCTGTGCTGCTTCGGGAAGTTGTAGCCGAGGTCGGACGCCGACAGCTGCTGGATTGACGACCGCTCGACATCGAGATCCATGACGATATGCCGGTCGGCCGTCACGCTTGGCGTGGTGGTCAGCTGGATACCGGTGGTCTTCAACTGGACGCTGGCGCGCGGGGCCGTGTTGATCTGGCCGAACGACGAGGCGTCGATGACCCGGATCGGCGTTTCCTCGCCGGAGAGGATCGTCGCCTTCTGGTTGCTGATGACGTTGACCTGCGGCACGGCCTCGACGTCGGTGAGTTCCACCCGCTCCAGGGCGCTCAGGAACGAGGTCACCGAGAAGCCGCCGATCGCGGTCGAGAAGACCAGGTCCAGCGCCGAGCCCGAGATGAGCGCGTCGGCATTGGAGATCGCCGAGATCGCGTTGCCGCCGAGGTTGACGACGTTGACGTTCGGGTTGTACGGCTGGCCGGTCAGCGGATCGGTCCGCTGGATCAGCTTGTTGAAGAACTGGTTGTTGTTGCCGATGTCGTACTTGACGCCGAGCTGCTCGAGGTTGGTGCGGTCCACGAAGATCAGCCGGGCCTGGATCGCCACGGTCGAGGGACGCAGGTCGAGGCTCTTCACGAAATCGAGGATGCCCGGCAGCTTGGTGCGCGTGTCGGTGACGATCAGGGCGTTGTTCGAGGTGTCGGGCAGCACGCTGCCGCGGTTCTTGGTCAGCATGCCGACCAGGATCTTCGACATCTCCCCGGCCTTGGCGTAGTTCAGCCGGACGACTTCGGTCTTGAGGATCTCGATCGAATCGAGCTTGGCGAGCTCACCCGGGGCGTCGACGCGGATGATGCCGCCGGGCATGATGGTGGCCGCCAGGCCCTGCTGGGCGAGCAGGGCGTCGAACGCGTGTTGCCAGGTCTGGTTGGTGATGGTCATCGACACGTCACCGGTCACCTTCGCGCCGGGAACGATCGAGACGCCGGCCTTCTTGGCGAAAATGTCGAGCACGTCGGCGATCGGCGTCTTGTTGAAGGTGACGTCGATCAGGCCGCCCTGTTGCTGCGGGACGTAGGGTGCTTCGGCGGCGGGCGGCGGTGCCGCCTCGCCGGCCACCGGCGCCATGACGCGGGCGGAACGGGAGACGAGCTTTTCGCCGCCGGCCCCGGCCTGCCAGCTCTCGAAGGGGCCATCCGTGTAGGCGATGGTGACCAGGCCGGGCGTGCCCTTGTCCACCGTGAAGTTCGGCATCCGGTCGAACTCGAGCACGATCCGAACGGTGGCTGAATCGAACTGAGTGGCGCGAACGGCGCTGACGATGCCACGACGGAGGCCGTCATAGCGCGCCAGGTCGCCCTTTGTCGCCGGGCTCACCTCGAGGATCAGGCGTTCCGGCGAATGCAACTGGAAGTCGCGCACCGTTGCCCCGCCGTCAATGCTGACGGAGAAGCGAGCGGTCCCGCCACTGCTCGACAACGAAATGGCCGTGACCTGGCCTTCGGGCGAGCGGGAACTGGCCCCGGGTCCGGCGCTGAACAACGCCGGAATGAGGAGCCAGGAAAGCGTTCGGGTCATCATGGGTTGCCGTCCTCCGTCTTGCGGAGCGTGTAAGTCTGGCGGTGGACGACGCCGAAGTCGTCCTGCAGCAAGGTCACGTCGGTGGAGCTGACTTCACCGACCGTAATGCGGCCAAAGCGCTGGCCCGGACGCCACGAATAGCGCCGATCACTGCCGATCTCGCGGAACGTCACCAGGCTGTTCGCTGGCGAACGCGAGTCGTAGATGATGGCGACCAGCTTCAGGTCCGGAAGCTCCGGACCGCGCGCGGCCGCGACCAGCACGGATTTGAACGGGTCGCGCGCAGACCCCTGATAGGCGTAGGTCTCGCGCAGCATCGGGCGCTCGCCGGCGAGGGCGGCCGTGTCGATCGCCATGTGGCGCGCCCCGGGCTTGGCAGCCGGCTTCTTCTTGGCCGAATCGGCGGCCGCCACGGCCTTGGCCGAGTCGCTGCCCACAGCGCTGGTGGTGGCGGTCGCGCTCGGGCTTCCGCCGCCGCAGGCGGCGAGGAGGGCCAGCGCGCTGAGCAGCATCAGATCACGGCGCATGGATCGAGTCCTCCGCCGCCGGCTTGCCCTTTACGTAGGTGCGCATCGTGAACTTGGCCTCGAGCATGGCGGTGGTGTCGCCCAGCGCACGGGCGGCCTGGGCGTTGGCCACCGCCAGCGAGACATCGCCCGGCACCATGATCCGGCGCATCGAGGCGATGGACGCCAGGAAGCGGCCGACGTTGTTGTAGCGGCCCACCACCGTGAAGCTGTAGGAATAGGTGTCGAACGGCGTCGGACCCACCACCGGCACCTGTGGCGAAAAGGTCATCACGGTGACGCCACTGACCCGGGCACGGGTGGTGACGTCATCCAGCAGGTTGGCCACCTCGCGCTGTTCGGGCACCAGGGTGCGCAGGACCCCGAGCGCGGCTCGGTAGGAATTCACCCGCTTGGTCAGGTCCTCGAGCGATTCCTTCGCCAGGTCCTTCTTCGCCGAGTCGATCTTGAGTTCGTAGTCGGCGATGGTGGTCTTCATCGAGTCAACCTGCGCCTTGCGTTCCTTCATGCCCTTGATGTTGAGCAGGCTCAGGCCCTCGCCACTCCAGCTGGCATAGCCGATCATCAGGGCGAAGATGAGCAGCAGGAGCGGTACCGACTTGGGCTTGTCAGCCATGGGTCACCTCTCCACCGATTCGAGAATCGGCACCGTCTTGATGCGACTCGAATCAGCCCTGGTGAAGGTCGCCTGGATCGTGAACTCGGTGATCAGCCGGTTGTTGAGCGTGACGGTCTTTGCTTCGACCGGCAGCACGTTGCCGATCCACGGGCTCTCCTCGAGTCGACGGAGGAAGGCGGTGTAGTTGGTCAGGTCGCTGGTGCGACCGATGATCTTGATGTTGACCGGGGTCGCGCCGCCGGTGGTATCCGCATTCGCGTCCACCGGGGCCGCGATCGCGGTGATCGAGGTCAGCCAGGTGAAATCCGGGACCGCGCTGCCGATCTCGTCAAGGAGGTGCGGCCAGACGAAGCGGTCCTGGTCGACGGCGGAAATGGTGCCGATCTGCGCGAGGGTCGAATCGCGGACTTTCTCTTCCTTGCGCTTCTGCTGCAGGAAGCCCTGGTACCGACGGAACTCCGAGCGCGTGGCCGTCAGCTTCGGCTCGAGCGACTTGCGCTGGGCCGCCGTAACGATGGCGAGACCGCCGAGCCCGAGAATGACGAGCACCCAGGCGCCGATGGCAATCGCCAACCAGGGTTCCTTGATCTGCGAGCCGAGCCCCTTGAACCCCTCGGCCATCCCGGCGAACGACGGCCGGTTCCCCTTGGGGGAAGCGCGCTTGGCGCCAGGCTTCAAGTTGATATGGATCATCGCGTGGCCCTCACGCCGCCGACCGCAGGGCAAGCCCCACGGGCAGCATCAGGAGTGGAGCAACCTCATCGACACTGAGGGAGCCGAACGCGTCGGCGGCCTTGTCGAGCCGCTCGAGCGGATGCGCCTCGGTCACCGGCACATGGATCCGGTCAGCCAGCACCGTGGCGAGCCCGGGAATGCGCGATCCTTCGCCGGTGATGTAGACGCGTGAGAGCGCGCTGGTCGGCCGGTTCGACGTCTGCTGCAGCAGGAACG
>JANYAG010000159.1 GCA_025361465.1 Gemmatimonadota bacterium | reverse complement strand
CGCCTCGGGCGGCGGCGCGCAGTTCACCGGTGGGCGCGAGACTCAACGCCGCAAATCCGATCGCAACAACTGTCGCGGCGAGTCCGATGGTACGCTGCAGTTCGGCGCGAGGAACTCCCTCACGCTCGCGCCGTACCAGATAGAGGGTGTAGTCGACCGTGAGCGCCAAACCAACGAGTGGAACCAGGAGACGAATGGTGAGCGCCGGCGGGAAGAGAACGCCCAACGACCCGACGGTCCCGAGGGTGACGAGGATGACGAGGGCCGCGGCCACCAACGCGACCACCGTGCCGGCAAGGCCGAGTGCCCAAATCGCCACGATCGCGAGAACCGGGACGGCCCGCCCTTCCGCCTGGCGCGCAGCCCGAATTCCCGAGACCCGGAGATCCTCTATCAGCGCCGGCTGGCCGGTCCACCGCAGCGTGAGCGCAGGGGTGCCGGCGTGCCAGGTGGGGAGCAATCGACCGGTGAGTGCCCGCAGCGTGTCGAGAATTTCCGGGCCCTTCACCCCGACGATGGCGATGGCCGTTGTCCCGTCATGCGACGCGAGCAGCGTGTCGAGCGAACTCGCGGGTGAAAGGAGCCCGGTGACTCCTGGCGCCGTCGTGATCGGCGTGACCACCCGGCGGATCGCCGCGCGCCAGGCCACGGTATCCGAACCGGTGGCGGGGATTCCCGTCATGACGAGCATCGCGGTGGTGGCGAATGGGGAATCGAAGGCCGAGCCAAGCAGCCGCTCGACACGCGCCGATTCGGTCCCCGCCACCGGGCTCACCGGCCGGAGCACCCGGTCGAGGCGCAGGAAACCCGGCAGCACCAGGATCGCGACGATCCCCCAGCCGATCAACGCCTTGCGATTAACGCCGCCCTCCACGCCGCGATGCCAGGAGTGTGATCAGGTCAGCGTGGTGGATCCGGCGCGCGAGGTCGAGCGGCGTTTCACCCTCCCAGTCCCGGATCGACTGGTCGGCGCCGCCATCGAGCAGCAGCTCGGCATACGGCGTCTGGCCGGCCCGCACGGCCCAGTGCAGCGCCGTCCCCCCGGCGACATCGGGGTGATCGATGCGCGCACCGGCGCGAAGCAGGCGCGTCCCGATTTCCACATGCCCGTCACGAGCTGCTTCCATCAGCGGCGTGCTCTTCCAGCGGTCCCCGGTGGCGCGGTCGGGATTGGCGCCCGCCTGGAGCAGTGCGATCACCGAGGAGGTCGCTCCGAAGCGCGCCGCCATGGCGAGTGGGGTGATGCCGGTCCGATTGGGAATCCCGCCGCCGTGTCGCATCGCGGAGACGATGTCCCTTCGGTCAAGCACGACGGCATAGAGCAGTCCCAATGACTGGAGCTCGCCATCGAGCACCCGATCCCATCGTGGCGCGACCGTCGCCGAGTCGGCCACCGCAGCGAACCAGCTGTTCACCTGGGGGCTCGCTCCCGCCACCTGTGCCGCTTGCCACGTCAGCAGCGCCGCGACCTTGGCACTCCCGGTCTCGATGGCGTAGTCCCAGGCGGCGTACCCGGCCGAGTCGCGCAGGTCGGGGCGGGCATCGGCAGCGAGCAGCTGTCTGGCGACGGCCACTCGGCTGTTCCGCGCCGCCTCGGTGAGCGGGCGGGTGCCGTCAGGGGCCATGGTGTCGGGGGAAATGTCTTCGGCGAGCAGCATGGCCACGCTGGCGGTATCGCCGGCTCGAGCTGCTGCCACCAAGTCCTGTGCCCGGCTGCCTGGGGCAGCAGTCGGCGAGGTGTCACAGGCGACCAGCACGAGCACAACCAGCAGGCGGCGCATGAGTCCTCAGTGGCCGACGATCACGGTGATGGACATCGGGGGCAGCGTGATCGGCGTGGCGGCCGTGGTCACCACGCGATGCGCTGGGGGCAGGTTCCGCGACGGCCGGCC
The DNA here is from genome assembly GCA_025361465.1 of Gemmatimonadota bacterium. Lineage (GTDB taxonomy): Bacteria > Gemmatimonadota > Gemmatimonadetes > Gemmatimonadales > GWC2-71-9 > Palsa-1233. The sequence continues at coordinate 12,519 of JANYAG010000159.1, read as the reverse complement.
CGCTTCACCGTCGGCATGAAATTGATATTGGAGACTGGAGTATTGCCAGAGATCAGCCGGTCCACGCAGCGACCGCCGCTGCGCGGCAGCCCCGACCTGGAGGGACACCGACACGCTGTGCGCTTCCGCCGAGTCGCGATTGAGCAGCAGGACACTCCAGCGCCCGTCCGGGCGATGCAGGGCGTAGGCACCTACTGGAGGGGCCTTGCCGTCGCGTCCGGCAGACACCCGCGTGGCGAACTGACGATGGCTGCCCCCACTGGAGTCGGCCCATGCCGTCGTCAGGAGCCGCGCCGCCCAATAGGCGGGCATCGAGTCACGCACCGCTCCGGCAGGATCGGAGAGGAAGAAGGCCAGGTTGCCCCAGAGCGGGCAGCTGGGTTCATGCATGAGTTCGGCGGGCTCGAACCCGAAGGCATACGCCGACGCGCCCTGATGCGCGAAGAAGTTTGCCACTGTCTCGACATTGAAGATCGCCCCCGCCAGGTCGATCTCGACTGGTGAGGCGTGTGCCGAATAGCCGTACTCCGTCATCACGAACGGGATCCCGGCGGGGAGCCCCGCCGCACGCAGCCGTGCGAGGGCTCCAGCGAGCATGGCCGGTGCTTCTGCCAGGTGCGGGGCCGGAGAACCGCAGACATCGTCGAACGGATACCACTCGAAGGAGAAGAACGCGAAATCCGCCAGGCGCTTGCGCACCTCGAGATAGTCCACGAAGCGGCCGATCCAGGTGCTGCGCTTTCCCGGTGCGGTGCGAGCGGGCCAGAGTTGCAGCTCGTCGTTGTAGAGGGTCTGCATGCTCGGGCCACCGATCGTGATGCCGGCGTCGACCCGGCGAAGGGCGCTGGCAAACTGGAGATACAGTGCCGCGTGATCTTCGGGCGTGACGCGCTGTCCGTCGGGCTCCTCGCCAAGTTCCATGCGCTTGACCGGGTAGCCGCGCGCCCGGAGGAAGCGCAGTTCGGCGGCGGCATTCTCCGGGATGTCGAACAACAACCCGGTCGGCACGAGCATCGCCTGGCCGCGGGTCAAGCCGCTGCGGAACACCAGGTCGAATCCGGGTTGGGCGGTGTTGCTGTCGAGGTCGCTCGCGCGGTGCCAGGGATCGGTGGAGGAGACGAGGATCTCGCTCTGTCCGGCGGCCTTGGCCGCGTGCCGCATCGCATCGTGGAATGTCCCGGCCGAATCGATGGTGCCAAGCCAGAGTTCGCGCAAGGCGAAGCCAAGTGAATCGCGCGGGTCGCCACTGCCTCCAGCCGCCGTGTGGGAACTTTCGCGCAATGTCAGGCGGATGAAGCGCGTGGTGACCGGGCGCGCTCCGAGCGACAGCAGCACATCGCCGCCCTGGCTGCCGGTGATTTTCCCCTTGGGGAACGGTGCCCACGCGCCATCCGGATTCCGGTCGATCGGCAACGATTGGTCGCCGGTCCAGTAGTCGAGGGAATAGCGCCTGGGATACGGCGCTCCCCAGGCCATCCTCGCCGCATCGATCGGCTGAGCGGTCCCCAGGTCGACCACCAGCCACTGGGGAAGCTCGCGCTCGCTCTCACGGGTGAACCGCGGATCGAGGTAGGGATTGGTCTTCCAGAACGTGGTGGTGTCGCCGTCGTCGATACGTGAGTAGCCGTCGTTGTTGGCATCATCGACCGTGCGCCCGCGGCGCGGCAGCCGGTAGCCGTACGAGATCAGGATCGGTGCGGTTGCGCTGGCGCTCGAGGTCCAGTATCCCTGCTGTCGCGCCGGATCACTCCACGTCCCTTCCGGATTCCAGTGCCAGGCCTCGATGGCAAGTTCGCTGCGCAGCCGGTAACTGATCGGCCCCAGCCGCGCTGAGCGCATCGCGGCGATGTTGGCTGATGAGTAGACGGTCGCGGTGCGTGAGTAATCATGGCCGTCGAGCGCGGCACCCCACACCTGCTCGGGTCGGAAGGTGTGCACGGGGCGATTGCCGAGGATGGTCACGGCAATCGGAGCCTGTGCACGCAACTGGGCGACCGGTAATGTCAGGAGACAGCCGACCAATGCCACGGCCGCACGCCGATTCATCTGGAGGTGCCCGGCATCGTCAGGGTACCCGACGGATGCGCGTGATGGTGATGGGGGGGGTGAGGCGCTGGCCGGCGTCGGCTGGTGCGGTGTTGATGGCGCGGACGACTGCCATCCCCCTGGTCACCCGGCCGAACGCGGCGAAGCCCTGGCCATCGGCGTTCCGCTTGCCGCCGAAATCAAGTTCGGGCTGGGCCCCGATGCAGATGAAGAAGTCACTCGTTGCCGTGTTGGGGCCGGAACGCGCCATCGACAGGGTGCCATCGAGATGGTGCAACCCCGTGACGCTGGTGCGCTCGAGTTCGATGGCGGGAAAGTGCTCGGCACGCCGGGCCGGGGCCTGCCCGGCCTGGACCACCGTGATCTTCACCGAGTTGTTCGGCTGGTTGTCGGCGCGCACGGTGCGGTGGAACTGGCCGTTGGCGTAGAGGCCGCTGTCGACATAGGCCAGGAAGTTCCTCACCGCAATCGGTGCATGCACCGAGTCGAGTTCGGCATCGATGTTCCCCAGCGAGGTCTCGATCACGATCTGGATCGGCTTCGCCTGCGCCACACCAGGCGACCACCATGCGCCGCACAGCATCAGGGCCAGCGCCCCGGCCACGATCCGATTCACGTCAGCCTCAGGGGCTCGAGTCCGTCACACACGGTCGCCGGATGATACTCCTCCTCACTGATGGAAATCACCACCGTGGCCACGGCGTTGCCGATCGCATTGGTGATGCTCCGAGCTTCGCTCATGAAACGATCGACCCCCAGGAGGAGCGCGAGGCCTTCGACCGGGACGCTGTGGGTGGCGGCCAGGGTGCTCGCCAGCACCACGAATCCCGATCCCGTGACACCGGCGGCCCCCTTGGAGGTGATCATCAGCACCGCCAGCACCGCGAGCTGCTGCGCAATCGGCATGTGGATCCCGTAGGCCTGGGCGATGAACAGGGTCGCCATCGAAAGGTAGATCGACGTGCCATCCAGGTTGAAGGAGTACCCCGTCGGCACCACCAGGCCGACCACCGACCGGCTGCAGCCGAACTGTTCCAGCTTGTCAATCAGTCTCGGCAGCACCGATTCACTCGACGAGGTCCCCAGGACAATGAGCAACTCGTCCTTGATATGCACCAGGAGGCGCCAGAGCGAAAACCCGGACAGTCGGGCGATGAGGTTGAGCACCACAAAAATGAACAGCCCCATGGTCAGGTAGACACAGGCCATCAGGCGCCCCAGGGTGAGCAGCGACCCGATGCCGAAGTTCCCGATGGTGTACGCCATCGCCCCGAACGCGCCGATGGGTGCCACGAACATGATGATCGAGACGATCCGGAAAACCACGCGAGACACCAGCTCCAGTCCCTGCGTTACCGGTCGGCCCTGTTCGCCGAGCGCGGTCAGGGCAACGCCAAAGAGCACCGAGAAGAAGACCACCTGCAGGACATCGCCGCGCGCGAAGGCATCGACGATGCTGGTGGGAACGATATGGGACAGGAAACCGACGAAGGTCATCGCCTGACCCTGGGTCGCGTATTGCGACACATCGGCCGTGGCGACCCGGGACGCATCGATCCCTGTCCCCGGGTGGACCACGTTCATGACCACCAGCCCGATGGCGAGGGCCAGCGTGGTGACCACCTCGAAGTAGAGCAGTGCCTTGAGCCCGACCCTTCCCACCCGCTTGAGGTCCGCCGTCTGCGCGATGCCAAGGACCACGGTCAGAAAAATCACCGGGGTGATGATCATCTTCACGAGATTGATGAAGGTCTCCCCAACCGGCCGCATGGCCTTCGCCGTTTCGGGCGAATAGATCCCGAGCAGGACCCCCAGCAGGATGGCGACGAGGACCCGAACGGTGAGATTGCGGCCGAGCCGCGCCTGCAATGAGGGTCGGCCGCGGGGCTCCTCACTCATTCAGGCTGTCCGCCACGGCCCGACTTGTTCGGGTATTTCGGGGCTGCCGGGATCGCGATGGGTTTCGCCTTGATCTCTCCTTGCAGGTACTTGATCGCCGCCTCGAGCTGTGCGTCACCGCCCAGGAAGGTCTGGTGCGGGAGGTTGTCGACCACAATGTCGGGATCGACACCGTGCCCTTCGATGAGCCATGCTTGCTCCGGACCGTAGACGCCGGTCTCCGCCGCCGTGGCGATGCCGCGATTGACCAGCACGTTGCTCGAGGAGAGCCAAATCTCGCCTGTGCCAGCGGGACCAGGGTGCTCTTTCCGGTGACGAGGTCCAGCGTCGCCAGCTGCGGGTTGGGCAGCGTCGCGTACCGGCGTGTCATGTAGATGATGTTGCCGGCCGGCGTCCAGCCAACGACCTGACCCGTGCTCCCCTCGTAGGTTCGCCGGGTAGGGACGCCCCCATCGAGCGGCATGGTGTAGACCTCGGTCGGGCCCTCGTACGAGGCCGAGTAGGCGAGCGTCTTCCCATCTGGTGAAACCGCGGGACGAGATTCTTCGGAGGGGTGGGTCGTCAGCCGCTGCGCCACGCCCCCGCGAATGCCGACGCGCCAAAGATCACCTTCGGCGGTGAAGACCACCTGGTCGCCCCTGAGGGCGGGAAAGCGGAAGTAGCCGAGCTGGGTGCTTTGCTGTGCTGGAAGGCGGGCTACCAGAAGGCCGGCAAGGAGCAGCAGGCGGAATCGCATGGCGAATGTCCGGGCGTCGGAGTGGATGAACTCTTGGGGAACAGCACCTCGGCCGGCTTCAGGAACGGAGCGCCGCCTGCATCCAGCCGACAAGCAGGACCATGACCACAACTTTACCCCACCGATTCCATCTCGGCCAGAACGCCGCCATGGAAGTCACGATGATCATCACCGACACCACGACGAGCGGGAGCACGGCCACCAGGTCGGGCGGCGGTGTCTCGGCGATGATCAGGGTCCGCACGGCCAGCCCGATGGCGTAGGCGAAGGAGAGGACGCCCGCCGCGGCAAAGAGGTGTCGTATCAGGGCATCCTCCGGCTTGACCCGTACCACCCGAAGCCAGGCAAGAATCACCAGCGCCAGCACGAGCAATGCAAGATCCGCCAGCGCAAAGAAGCGCATCGCGGGATTGTGAATCAGCGGCGCCACCTGGTCGCCGATGATGGTGCCCGCCGCCTGCAACCCGCGATCGAGGCCGCCACGCCAGACGAGGGTGGTGTGGGCCGGCCACTCATCACCGACAAGACGGGAGAGGGCGATCACCACCGCCAGCGGGACGATCGCCAGCGCGGCGCGCTTGATCGATCCGCTGGCACGATGACTCTGCGACAGCGGCCACGCCACGGCGGCCGCCGGAAGGCCCACCCCCGCCGGCGAGATGAAGACGGCCGCCATTCCGGCGAGCAGGCCGTATGCGAGTGAGAATCGCGGCGCGTGCAGCATCACCCCGAGGATCAACACGGTGATGCTGAGCAGCGGAGGCCCGAGGAGAGAGGTCCGGTGGAGCGGCATGAAGCCCGGCAGGGCGGCAATGCAGACCGCCGCCACGACGCCGGCCACCGGCCCGGCCGTCGTGTCGACGATCAGGAGGGCAATGGCGATGGTGAGCCCGGCACAGATGCCCGGAAAGATGGGCCCGAGCGTCGCCGACGTGTCGCCACCAAGACCAATGATGTAGAAGACGCCGTCCGCGCGGCACCGCCACCAGACCAGCGCCGCCATGACGACGAAGGCCACCAGGGCCCGCCGTCGTGCGCCGCTCAGCGGCCGCTCCCCGCCGGATACCAGCGATGCCCACCGCGCGCCATCTCCTCGAGCACCGGGGCCGGATGGAAGCGTGGGCCATGCGACGCTTCGAGCTTCTCGAGCCGGGCGACGGTTTCGGTCGCCCCCATGGCATCGATGGTGCGCAGCGGCCCGCCACGGAATGGCGGGAACCCGATGCCGAACACCGCGCCGATATCTCCGTCGCGCGGGGTGCGCAGCACCCCTTCGCTCATCGCGAGGGCCGCTTCATTCAGCATCGCGAACACCAGGCGGTCCTCGACCCGCTGTTCGTCGACTTCGCCGAGCGGGCGGACGCCGAGCAGCTGGAAGACGCTGCCGTCGGCACCGGTCTTGTGACCGTCCTTGTAGAAGTAGAAACCGCGGCCGTTCTTGCGGCCGAGCCGGTCGTCAGCGCGCATCACGCCGATCACCCGCGACGGCTTGAGCCGGTCACCGAACGCGGCATGCATCACCTTGCCGGCGTGATCGCCGACATCGAGACCGACTTCATCCATCAGCGCGATCGGCCCGACCGGGAATCCCCAGCGGGTCATCACCGTGTCGAGCGTCTCGATCGGCACGCCCTCTTCGAGCAGCAACCCGGCCTCGTTGAGGTAGGGCATCAGGATCCGGTTGACCCAAAAACCGGGCGAGTCGGCCACCACGATGACCGTCTTCCCCATCCGGCGGCCGAACTGCACCGCCGTCATCACCGCGGTGGCGCTGGTGCGGTCGGTCGGAATGACCTCGAGCAAGGGCATCTTCTCGACCGGCGAGAAGAAGTGCATTCCAAGGACGCGCTCGGGGTTCCTCGCCTCGGCGGCGATCTCCCCGATTGGAATCGTCGAGGTGTTGGTGGCAAGCACCGTGGCCGGAAGCACCGCGTTCTCCAGCTCGCCGAAGACCGCGCGCTTCACACCGAGGTCCTCGAAGACGGCTTCAATCACCAGTTCCGCGCTGGCGAAGCCGGAGAAGTCGGCCGTGCCGCTGAGGTACCCCTTCTTTCGTTCGAACTCGAACCGCGTCATCCGGCGGCGCTTGAGCTGCCCCTTGAGGATATCGATGGCCAGCTTGAGACCGCGACCAACACGGGAGAGGTCGGCATCCTTGAGACGCGCTTCCACCCCGGCACTCAGCACGGCGGTGCCCGCGATGCCTGCTCCCATGAAGCCCGAGCCGACGATGCCGAGCCGGCGCACCGGACGCGCGCGCGCCGCGCCGGTCGGCACGCCATCATCCTTCTTCAGCGCGGTCGTGGCAAAGAAGATCTCGACCAGCCGTCGCGAGACGTCGGTCATTGCGAGTTCGCCGAAGGCCTGCGCTTCGGCCTCGAGCCCCTTGCTCATCCCGCTCGACATGGACGTGCGGATCACTTCCAGAGCGCGCAACGGGGCGGGATAGTGGCCGCCGGTCTTCTGCTCGACCTGCTCGCGCGCCTTGCGATAGACGATCGATCGCCCGATGGAGTTGCCGTCGAGCAGCGCGCCAGCCATGCCGCGGCTTCGGCGCTTCGGTCGCCAGTCGCGCGTCAGCCGCTCGGCCGCCGCCAGCGCGGTGTCGAGCAGGATCGCCTCCGGCACCAGCTCATCGACCAGGCCGATCTGGAACGCCTTCTTGGCGCGTTCACTCTTCCCCGCCAGGATGATGTCGAGTGCGGCGCGCACGCCGATGAGGCGCGGCAGCCGATTCGATCCCCCCGCTCCGGGAATCAGGCCGAGCTGCGTCTCGGGCAGGCCGAGCATCGTCTTGGCGTGATCGCTCGCCACGCGGTAGCGGCAGGCGAGGCCCAGCTCCAATCCGCCGCCAAGACACGCTCCGTGAATGGCGGCCACGATCGGCTTGGCCGACTCGGCGATGCGCTGCATCAGCAGCTGGCCGTCGCGAGACAGTCGCACCGCCTCCTCGACCGAACGCAGCTGCACGAATTCGTCGATGTCGGCGCCGGCGATGAAGGTGTCGGGCTTGCCGGAGCGGATCACGATCGCCTTGACGACTTCGTCGGTATCGAGCCGTTGCAGCAACTCCTCGAACTCCCAGCCGACCGCCTTGCTGATCTTGTTGACCGGTTCGTTCGGGGTATCGAACGTGACGATCGCGACGCTGCCGCGGCGTTCCACCGTAAAGGCGTTCATGGGATCCGCTCCAGCACCAGGGCGAATCCCATCCCGCCCTGCGCACAAATCGAGATCAGGCCGAACTGCACGTCACGCCGCGCCATTTCATTGGCGAGCGAGGTGACGAGCCGGGAGCCGGTCGCGCCGAACGGATGCCCGATCGCGATCGAGCCGCCCATCACGTTGGTGCGGTCCCAGTCCACCTCGCCAACCGGACCTGGCAGACCCAGGCGCTTGGCCCATTCCGCCGACGCCCAGGCTTGCGTGTTCGACAGCACCTGCGAGGCAAACGCCTCATGGATCTCCACCAGCCCGAGGTGCTGCCAGGTGATGCCGGCGCGCTTCAGCGCGATCGGGACGGCGTACACCGGCCCCATCAGCAGCTGCCAACCGGGATCGACCGCCGCGACGGCGTACGACCGGATCGCGGCCAGCGGCCGATAGCCGAGCGACCGCGCCTTTTCCTCGCTCATCAGCAGCGTCGTCGACGCGCCGTCGGTGAGCGGTGAGGCGTTGCCGGCGGTCACCGAGCCGTACTGGCGATCAAACACCGGACGCAGTTTCGCGAGGGCATCAAGCGACGTATCGGCACGCACCAGGTTGTCCGTGTCGCCCACCTGATCCATGTTCGGTCCGCCAAACCACGGTGCGATCTCGGCCTTGATCCTGCCATCACTGATCGCGGCGGCGGCGCGTTGGTGGCTCATCAAGGCGAGCTGATCCTGGGCAGCGCGCGAGATGTGATTCTCCTTCGCCATCTTCTCCGCCGACTGTCCCATCGACTCACCGGTGCTCGGCTCGCCGATGCCGGGAGCGACCGGAACGAGGTCGCGCGGACGAACCTGCGCGAAGAGACCGAGCTTGGCACCGAGCGACTTCGCCCGGGAGGCCGTCGCGAGAATCTGGGCGAACTTCCGGGTGTGAAGAATCGGCACATCGGAGAGTGTCTCGACGCCGCCAGCGAGGATGACGTCGGCGTGACCCGCCATGATCTGGTCGGCCGCGTTGCAGATCGCCTGTGCGCCTGACGCGCAGGCTCGATTCAGGGTGTAGGCCGGCACGGTCTTTGGCAGCTGCGGCAGCAGCGACACCTCGCGGGCGACGTTGCCGAGCAGCGGCGAAGGCACCACCTGGCCGTAAATCACCTCGTCGACTTCGTCACCGGGCAGCTCGGTGCGATAGAGCAGTTCGCGGGTACAATGGCGCGCCAGCTCGGCGGCGGTCGCGTCGCGCAAGACGGTGCCCGACTTGACGAAGGGCGTCCGGAGCCCGGCAATGACCACGGCCCGGCGGCCGGGTGATGGAGTCAGCATGTGGGAAAGGTAGCGGAAAGAGAGGAGACCGGTGGCCGCCGGCGAGAGGCCATTCGGCAACACCGACTATATCTTTCCCGGTTACCAATCGATGGAGTACGTGTTTGTCGCCGACCGAATCCGAGCAGCCCACTGTCGGCCTCCCCGCCGAGGCCATGTACGCCGCCTTTCTCGACGAGCAGTCCCTGCTTCCCTCCGAGACGGGAACGGCGCCGATCAGCAGGCAGCCCACGGCCGCGACTCCGGACTCGCCGGCCTCCGCCGCGCAGCTGCCGACCAATGCCATCCTGCTCAAGGGTCCGCCGCTCAAGCTGGCCCAGAACATGGAAGCGTCGCTGGCCATCCCCACAGCGACGTCCTTCCGCGACATCCCGGTCCGGACGCTCGAGGCCCGTCGCGCCGACCTGAATGCCCAGCTCGCAGCCACTGGGCAGCCGGGGAAGCTCTCCTTCACCCACCTGATCGCCTGGGCCCTGGTGCAAGCCGCCCGTGCCTTCCCCATGATGGGGACCACCGTGGTGAAGAACGGGGTGGACGCCTTCAAGGTGACGCCGGAGCATGTGCACCTCGGGCTGGCCGTCGACGTGGAGCGGAAGGACGGCAGCCGCGGCCTGATGGTCCCGGTGCTGAAGCTGGCGGACACGCTCGCGTTTGCGGACTTCCTGGCCAGCTATGAGATGCTGGTGGACAAGGCCCGGACCAACAAGTTGATGCCCGACGACTTCGCCGGCGCCACCATGACGCTGACGAATCCCGGAGGGCTGGGAACGGTCGCGTCAGTGCCGCGCCTGATGCCGGGTCAGGGCACCATCATCGCCATCGGCACGATCGCCTATCCGGCAGAATTCGCAGCCACCGACAAGCAGGTGCTGCAACAGCTTGGCATCGGCAAGGTGATGACGATGACGAGCACCTACGATCATCGCGTCATCCAGGGTGCCGAGTCGGGCAGCTATCTCCGCCTGGTTGACCAGATGCTGTCGGGCGAGCAGGGCTTCTATGACGAGATCTACCGCTCGCTCACGCTGACGCCGAACGCCATGGCCTCATTGCCAGTCACCACTTCAGCGCCCACGGCTTCGCTACAGGTCGAGCGGCGCGGGGCGACCATCGACCAACTGACGCAGGTGGCCGCCGCAATGTCGCTGGTCAAGGCGATGCGCACCCACGGCCACATGGCCGCGCATCTTGATCCGCTCGGCAGCCCGCCGGTGGGTGATCCGGCGCTCGATCCTGGCCTGCTCGGCCTCACCCCCGAGGTCATGGCCTCCATCCCGGCGTCGGTGCTGCGCATCGACGTCCCGGGTGCCACGCTCGCCGAGGCGCTGCCATATCTCGAGCGGACGTACTGCGGCACCATCGCGTACGAGGTGGAGCACCTGTCTGCACACGATCAGCGTGTCTGGTTGCGCCAGCAGATCGAGTCGGGAGTTCATCGGACGCCCTTGAGTGCCGAACAGAAGCGCGCCCTCCTCGAGCGGCTGACCGAAGTCGAAGGAATGGAGCGCTTCCTCAACAAGGCCTATCTCGGCGCCAAGCGGTTCTCGATCGAGGGCGTCGACATCATGGTCCCGATGCTCGACCTGGCCATGGAGGTCGCGGCCGAGGCGGGAGTCCGCAGCATGGTGGTGGGCATGGCGCACCGCGGGCGACTGAACGTGCTGGCGCACAATGTCACCCGGTCCTACGAGCCGATCCTGGCGGAGTTCGAGGGCGGCAAGGCGGACACGCGATCCGACGGTGGCACCGGTGACGTGAAGTACCACCTCGGGGCGACGGGTGCGGTGCTGACCACGAGCGGCCGGGGCATCACGGTGTCGTTGCTGTCGAACCCAAGCCATCTCGAATTCGTCGATCCGGTGGTGGTGGGCGTGGCGCGAGCGGAGCAGACCGACCGCACCAGCCCCGCGACGCGGCTCGACCCGCACGCCGCCTTGCCGGTGACGATCCACGGCGATGCCGCGTTCTCCGGACAGGGTGTGGTGCCCGAGACGATGAACCTCAGCAACCTTCCCGGGTATCGCGTCGGCGGCACGCTGCACCTCATCGCCAACAATCAGATCGGCTTCACCACGGATCCATCGGACGGACGTTCGACCCGCTATTCGTCCGACCTTGCCAAGGGCTTCGACATCCCGATTGTCCACGTCAACGCGGACGATCCCGAGGCGTGCCTGGCGGCGGTGCGATTGGCGATGGCCTATCGCCTCAAGTACCAGGCGGACGTGTTGATCGACATCGTGGGCTACCGCCGCTTCGGCCACAACGAAACCGACGAGCCGACTTACACGCAGCCGGTGATGTATGCCGTGATCAAGGCACTGCCCACGGTGCGTGATCGCTACGCCAAGGTCCTCCTGGCCGAGGGAGTGGTTGCGGCCGGGGAGGCGGAGGCGATGGTGCAGAAGGTCTATGACCGGTTGCTCGACGCGCAGACGCGCTACAAGGCATCGCGTGCCTCGGCCGAACCGGTCGCCGATCCACCGGCGCCGGTCCTGGACGACGGCGCACATGTCGAGACCGCCGTGCCGGCCGCTGTGCTCACGCGGCTGAATGAGCAGTTACTGACCTGGCCAGAAGGCTTCTCGGTCCATCCCAAGCTGGTGCGGCAGCTCGAACGCCGACGTGCCGGGCTGCTCGCGCCGGGCGGCATCGAATGGGCGCACGCCGAGGCACTGGCCTTCGCCTCGTTGCTGGTCGAGGGGACCGCGGTGCGGCTCACCGGACAGGATGTCGGTCGTGGCACCTTCTCGAACCGCTACCTGGTGCTCCACGACGTCAAGAACGGGGCGACATTCGCCCCGGTGCAGGCACTCGAAGGCGCGCAGGCGTCGATGGAAGTGTTCAACTCACCGCTCTCGGAACTCGCGACCGTCGGCTTCGAATACGGCTACGCCACCACCGCGCCCGAGGCGCTTGTCATCTGGGAAGCGCAATACGGCGACTTCGTCAACAGCGCCCAGGTGATCCTGGACCAGTTTGTGGCGTCCAGCTTCAGCAAGTGGGGCATCAGCTCGCGAATGACGCTGCTGCTGCCCCACGGCTATGAAGGCGGTGGTCCGGAGCATTCGAGCGGGCGCGTGGAGCGACACCTGCAGCTGGCCGCCGAAGGCAACATTCGCGTCGTCAACTGCACCACGCCGGCGCAGTACTTCCACCTGCTCCGGCGCCAGGCCAGATGGGGATTGATCCGGCCGCTGATCGTGATGACGCCGAAAAAGCTCCTGCGCCTCCCGGCAGCAAGCTCCTCACTCGCCGACTTGGCGGAGGGAACCTTTCATCCGGTACTCGACGACCCTTCGGGCAACGATCGCGCCGCCACGGCCCGCTCGCTGGTGCTCTGCAGCGGCAAGGTCTACTACG
>JANYAG010000151.1 GCA_025361465.1 Gemmatimonadota bacterium | reverse complement strand
AACTACATCGCGTGCAACCTCTACACCCGTTCCGAATTGGTTGTGCTGATCCGTCGAGGGGAGACCATTCTCGGGCAGATCGACATCGACTCCGATGTCGTGGATCCATTCACACCAGACGAAGTGCGCGCGGTCCGGCAGGTGGCCGAGGCGCTCGCGGTGCTCCTCTGATCCGCGCCGTCCGTGGTGTATCGCTCTACGAACACCGGAGCGGCTCCGGGCCGGAGGTTGTGGTGTTGCACGGCGGTCCCGGAGCACACCACGACTACCTCCTTCCCGGGTTCGATCTGCTCGCGCATGGCCGGACACTGGTGTACTACGATCAGCGGGGTGGCGGCCGATCGCCCGTCGGGCGCGATGTTCCCGTGGGGTGGCGGGAACAGGTCGATGATCTTGAGGCGCTGCGTGACACCTGGGGCATGGATGACCTCGATCTCTGCGGCTACTCGTGGGGCGCGCTGTTGGCGATGCTGTATGCCGTGACCTATCCGTCTCGGGTGAAGTCACTTGCCCTGGTGTCCCCGGCGCCAGCGGCGCAGCGCGAGCGCCGTGTCTACGAAGCGAACCTGGCGCGCCGCAACGCCACACCAGCACTGCTTGCGGCGCGGGCCGAACTTCAGGCCAGCGGCCTGCGCAGTCGAGACATTCCGGCCTACAACGACCGATTGTTCGAGCTCGCCGTGGCGGGATACTTCCATGATCCGGCCCGTAGTCGTGAGCTCACGCCATTTCGAATCACCGGTCGGACCCAGCAGGAAGTCTGGGATTCGCTCGGCGACGACTTCGATCTTCGTCCGGCACTCTCCCGCCTGGAGGTGCCGGCCATCGTCGTGCACGGCGACGACGATCCGATTCCCCTCGCCACGGCGTACGCAACCGCCACGGCACTCAATGCGGAAATCCGGGTGATGCCGCAATGCGGTCACGTGCCCTACGTCGAAACGCCGGAGCCATTCGTGGCCGCCCTCGACCCATTCCTGCCACGCCAATGACCGACACCAATCTCGATCCCTTCTCGCTGGTCTTCGGTGACCTGGCCGAGACAGCCTTTCCGCCGATCCGCGAGGTACTCGCCAAGGACGCCAGCCTCGAGGCATTCATGCTCTCGGCTCCGGCCCTGAAGTTGATGGGAGGGCTGCGACCCGACGACGGGCTGGGGGAGGCGGCCGACGATTTCGTGGCCTTTGTTTACGCAGCATGGCGCTTCTGGTGTGATGGCAAGTCGGTAGTGGTCCTCGACGAAACAGCCACTCGCGCGCGGAGCGAACCGGGGCGCTGGGAGGAGGCCGTTCCCCCGGCCGATGCCCCGGAAACCACGCGCTACATTCAGGTGGCCCCGCGCCTGATCTGGGGACGCCTGGCCAGCGACGAAACGTATGAGCCGCTCGACGGCTGGTTCGCCACCCGCACTGGGCCGAGGTTGCAGGTGGTGGGGTGCTTCGGCCTTCACGCGTCCAGGCCGGGGTTGTCGGTGGTCGTGGTACAGGGGCCCTTGCCGGTCGACGTCGTGCGCGAGGACGCCTCACCGGTCTTCTCGCCGATGATGCCCGGTGGCGACCTCGCCGGCCTGCGTGCCCTGGCCACCCCCGAGGAGCTGCTGCTCCTCGCGTGGCGGGTGGAAATGGAGGATGTCGGATGACGACTATGGATCGAACCGGAGTGGCCCGGGCACTGGAACAGATTGCGTCGTACCTGGAACTGCAGGGAGAAAACGCCTTCCGGGTACGAGCATTCAAGGCGGCCGCGAAGACGGTGCAGGGAATTCCGGGTGACCTCGCCGGTGCGCTACGCGATGGCTCACTCGCCGAAGCGAAGGGTATCGGTCCGGCGATCCTGCAGGTCATCACCGAACTGGTGACCACTGGTCGCAGTGTCGTGCTGGAACAACTGCGCACCGAGGTTCCTGCGGGCCTGCTCGAAATGCTCGAGATTTCCGGCCTCGGCGTGGCCAAGATCCGGCAGATCCGCGATGCGCTTGGTATCGATAACCTGCCCGAACTCGAGGCCGCTGCCCGTGATGGTCGGCTGGCCGCGCTGCCACGATTTGGTGCCCGCACGGCGGAGAACATCCTCAAGGGCATCGCCTTCCTGCGACAAGCCAGCGAGTGGCGCCTCTCGCATCACGCGCACGACGAATCCGCGGCACTCTGCGAGGCTCTCCTCCGGCTGCCACACGTGCTCGCGGCGCACGTCGCCGGGGAGGTTCGCCGCCGCCTGGAAGTCGTTCGTGACATGGTGATCGTCCTCGTGGCGGATGTCCCCCCGAACGAACTCCTTCGGCAGCTTGAAGCGATTCCCGGGGTCAAGGAGATCGCCGGCGAAGACGAGCGACGCGCGACGCTGCGCTTTGCGGGTGGCGGCACGGTCCAGGTCATGGTGACTCCGCCGCAGAACCTCGGTACCGTCCTGGTCCAGGCCACCGGAAGTCAGGCGCATCTCGCCGCCCTTGCTGCGCGGGCCACGGCCAAGGGGTTCAACCTCGCCGGGGCCGCGCTGTGGGAAGGAAGTCGTTTCGTCGCGACGCCGACCGAGGAGTCACTCTATGCCGCACTCGCCCTTCCCTGGATGCCGCCCGAACTGCGCGAAGACGGCGGAGAACTTGACCGTCCGGTGCCGGAACTGGTTGAGGGGCGGGACCTCCGCGGCTTCCTGCACTGTCACACGACCTACTCCGACGGGACTTCATCGCTGACGGATCTGACGGAGGCGTGTCGCCTCGAGGGATACGAGTATGTCGGGATCACGGATCACTCGCGCGCGGCCGCGTATGCCGGCGGACTTTCCCCCGACAGCATCCGGGCGCAGTGGGCGGAAATCGATGAGCTCAATCGCCGCGGAACGGGTCCGCGCCTACTGAAGGGCATCGAGAGCGACATCCTGGTTGACGGCGCGCTCGATTATCCGGACGACATCCTCGCCGGCTTCGATTTCATCATCGGGTCGATCCATTCCCGCTTCAACCTGAGCGAAGCGGAGATGACCGAGCGGGTCTGCCGCGCGATGGCGTCGCCCTATCTCACGATCATCGGGCATCCGACCGGACGACTGCTGCTCTCGCGCGAAGCGTACCGGATCGACCTCGACCGGATCTTCTCCGCCGCGGCGGCGCACGGCGTGGCGATCGAGATCAACGCCGACCCACACCGGCTCGATCTCGACTGGCGCGTGCTGGCGCGCGCGCGGGCGATGGGCGTCATGATCTCGATCGGGGCGGATGCGCACAGCGTGGCCGGGATCGCCAACATGTCGTATGGAGTCGGAGTGGCCCGGAAGGGCGGTCTCGGCCGCGACGACCTGCTCAACTGCCGCAGCGCGGAGGATTTCCTCGCGTTTGCGCGGGCACGACGATCGTAATGCCGCGCGAAACCAAGGCCGCGCTGCACACCCGGGCGCGGAAGGTCCTCGCCGTGCTCAAGCGCACCTACCCGGACGCGCACTGTGAACTCGACTTCGTCGACCCGTTCCAGCTCACGGCCGCGACCATTCTCTCGGCCCAGTGCACCGATGTGCGGGTCAACATGGTCACCCCGGAGCTCTTCCGGCGCTGGCCCGACGCCTTCGCGCTGGCTGAGGCGACGCCGGCGGAGGTCGAAGAGGTCATCCGGTCGACCGGTTTCTTCCGCAACAAGGCGCGCAGCCTGATTGGCCTGGCCCGCGCGCTGGTGGCCGACCACAACGGCAAGGTGCCCCGCACCATGGCGGAACTGCGGCCACTTCCCGGCATCGGGCGCAAGACCGCCAACTGTGTGCTCGGCAACGCCTACGGGTTGAGTGAAGGCATCACGGTGGACACCCATGTCCTGCGCCTCTCGAAGTTGCTCGGCTTCAGCAAGGAACGTGACGCCGAGAAACTCGAGCGCGACCTGATGGCACTCATCCCGCGCGAGGACTGGGCCATGGTCAGCCACCTGCTGATCTGGCACGGCCGGCGGGTGTGTATCGCGAATCGGCCGAAGTGCGGCGAGTGCGAGATCGCGGCGTGGTGCCCGAGCAGGCAGCAGTAAGGGCCGAGGAGCGAGAAGCGAGGACAGCTGCGGCGGCTCGTTCCTCGCTTCGTTATTCTTCTGCTTCACCATTCCGAGGCCTCCGCATGTCCAAGACCGCCACCTTCGAGACTGCCAAAGGCACCATCGTCGCGGAGTTGTTCGATGACGCCGCGCCAGGCACCGTCACCAACTTCGAGAAACTCGCCAACGAGAAGTTCTATGACGGGACGCGGTTCCATCGCGTGATCAAGAATTTCATGATCCAGGGCGGTGACCCGCTCTCCAAGACCGCCAATGCACCGCGCGTCGGGACGGGCGGCCCGGGCTACACCATCAAGTGCGAGACGAAAGGCAACCCGCACAAGCACGGCACCGGCACCCTCTCGATGGCGCACGCCGGCAAGGACACCGGCGGCAGCCAGTTCTTCATCACCCACGCGCCGCAATCCCACCTCGATGGCGTGCACACCGTCTTCGGCCAGGTGACCAGCGGCATGGATGTCGTCAATGCGATCGGACAGGGCGATGTCGTCAACACGATCCGGGTGAGCTGAGCCCTGCTGGCCGACGTCGCCCTCCTCTGCGACCACGCCCTGGTCGACCAGTTCGGCAAGCTGTCGGTGATCGGGATCTGGCGGCACATCGCGGTGCCCCAGTTTCCGACGATGCACGCGCGGGCTCACCTCGTCGTCCTGCTGCGTGGCCGGCGCACCGATGTGGGCTCGCACCCCTTCTCCGTGCAGCTCCTCGATCCATCGGGCAGCGTGGTGCTGCAGAATGGCGGCACCATGCATGTGGCTGAACCGCCAGCGGGTGTGATCGACCTCGAGTCCCCAGCGGTCATGGTCCTCGACCTGCCGCTGGCACGGCCGGGGGAGTATGCCTTTGTGGTCGAGGTCGACGGGCTGCAGGTCGCCCGCGTGCCGTTTCAGGTGGAGCAGGTGGCTGCGGTGCCGAGCGGGGGAATGCACTAGTCACCAATCACCCGCGACAACCCATCGACGACCTTCTGTCCCATCCCCACCCGCCGTAGCTTTCCCCAATGCCCTTTTCTTCCTGGCCTCGCGATCGCGCATGGGACCTGATGACCTCGTGGACCGTCTCACCGGCGCTCCGGGTCCACATGCATGCCGTTGAGCTCGCGATGCGCCACTTCGCCACGCGGTACGGGGCCGATCCCGATTGGTGGGGCGTGGTCGGGTTGCTGCATGACTTCGATTACGAGCGCTTCCCGAACCCCACGCACGCGGCCGACCTCGAGCACCCGAGTGAAGGAGTGCGCCACCTGCGGAGCGAGGGGTTTGGCGAGGATGGCTGCACCGCCATCCTGGGACATGCCGGCTACACTGGCGTCGCCCGCACCACAGACCTGGCGAAAGTGCTCTTCGCCGTCGATGAGCTGTGCGGCTTCCTGGTCGCATGCGCCCTGGTCCGGCCGTCACGATCACTGGCGGACCTCGAGGTGGCTTCCGTCCTGAAGAAGCTGAAGGACAAGGCCTTTGCGCGCGGCGTCAGTCGTGAAGACGTCCGTCAGGGGGCCGAGGAACTTGGTCTTCCGCTCGACGTGATCATTGGCGAAGTCCTGACCGCCCTCCGGCCCCATGAGCGCCAGTTGGGGCTGGGCACCGAGTGACCGTACCGGCGAGAACCGGTCCGGAGTCCTCGCCGCCGATCCTGCGTGCCTTCGATCGTGCCGCCGGGTCACAGGCCATCCACGGCAACCAGGTATCGCTGCTCGTCGATGGTCCCGCCACCTATGCCACGATGCACGCGGAAATCGCCTCGGCGACCCGACGGATCCACCTCGAGAACTACATCATCCACGACGATGTGGCGGGACGCGCTTTTGCGGCACAACTGGCGGCCAAGGCCCGGGCGGGCGTCCGGGTGCGCGTGCTGTATGACTGGATCGGTTCGCGGGGGACCCCCCGCCATTTCTGGCGCGATTTGCGCGCAGCTGGCGTTGACGTGCGCACCTTCGGCCCGCTGCGGTTGAGCGATCCACTGCTCATTGCCTGTCGGGATCATCGCAAGCTGCTGGTGGTCGATGGCGAACGGGGCATCACCGGCGGGCTCTGTATCGGCGATGAATGGGTCGGCGACCCGGCCACCGGTCGGCGCCCCTGGCGCGACACCGCGATTGAGATCCGCGGGCCGGCCGCGCGAGCGCTCGATGATGCGTTTGCCAGGGCGTGGACCTTTGCTGATGGAGCCGCCCCGGATGATGACTTCGGGGTTCCCCCGTCAGCCGTCGGTGACGGGGGCGCGACCGTGCGGGTGGTGGCGACCGAACCGGGACGGGAACGAGCGGCCCGGACCATCGACCTGATGGTGGCGTTGAGCGGTGAGCGACTCTGGGTGACCGAGGCCTATCTCTCCGTGTCCCAACGGTTGTATCAGGCGTTCATCGACGCGGCCCGAGCAGGGGTCGATGTCCGGCTGCTGTTGCCGAGTACGAGTGATCTCCGGGTGGTACGAAACCTCTCTCGTGTCGGCTACCGGGGGCTGCTTCGTGCCGGGGTCCGGATCTGGGAATGGAATGGCCCGATGTTGCACGCCAAGACCATTGTTTCCGACGGGCAGTGGGTCCGGATCGGGTCGAGCAACCTCAACGCTTCCTCGTTGCTGGCCAACTGGGAGCTCGACGTCCTGACCGACGACACCCAGCTGGCGCTGGCGCTCGAAGATCAGTACCTCAACGACCTGACCGAATCGAGCGAAATCACCCTTCGTCCCAGGCGCTTCCCCGCGATCATGGGCCGCACCGTCCCTCCGCGCCTTTCCCGAGCCAGCACCGAACATTCCCCGGCACCACATCGACGCACCTTCATGGAACGGCGCAAACAGGCGTTCGTGAGGGTCAATGGCCTGATCCGGGGCGCGCGGGCGGCGCTCTTTGGACCGCTGGCCGTCTGGCTTCTTGTGGTTGCAGCCTTGTTCGCCATCTTCCCTGTTCCCATGGCTTTAGCTGCTGCGGTGGTGGCGGCGATGGGTGGTTTCGCCTTGCTGGTACGGGCCCTTGGCTACCGGGAGCGTGGATGACCCTCAACGTGGTTCGTGGCAGCCGCGTATGACGGTCGTGGACGAGGACGCGCTCGCCCAGCGGGCGAGTCGAGGCGAGGCCGAAGCCTACGGAATTCTGGTGGAACGTCACGCTCCGATGGCACGCCGGGTGGCCTATGCGATCCTCGAAGATCGGGAAGACGCGGACGATGCGGCGCAGGACGGGTTTCTGTCCGCCTGGCAGGCGATTGGACGGTACGATCCCCGGAAGGCGTTCCGCCCGTGGTTGATGCAGATCGTGGTCAACGCGGCCCGGGACCTCCGACGACGTCGGCGGGTGAGGACGGCGGATTCACTCGACCGCGTCTCACCAGCCTCCCGCGACGATCCGGCGAGAGTGGTCGGTGACCTGGACCTGGGCGAGCGGCTCCGCGCTGCCCTCGCCACGCTGCCCGAACGGCAACGGATCGCGGTGGTGATGTTCGATGCGGAAGGGTTTTCGCAGGCCGAGATTGCTGGGTTCCTGGGGATTCCCGAGGGGACGGTGAAATCGGATGTGTTCCACGGTCGCCGCGCCCTGAGGAAGGTGCTCGAGTCCGTGAAGGAGGAGTGGGATGACAGATAACATGTCTCCGTTCAGCGCCGACGCCGATCCCATCCTGGGAGAGGCGCTGCGCAGCGCGTTGGCGCCGCCGTTCGACGCGGCGTTTGTGGGCCGGGTGATGGCGCGCCTGGCGCAGCGTTCCTCGCGCAGTTGGGACGAGGAGTTGGCGCAGTGGTTCTGGCGTGGCCTGGTGGCCGCCTCGGTGGCCGTGGTCCTGGCAGGGTGGGGCTGGACGCGGGTCGGGGCGTCACCGGATGGCAATGACGCCTCCACGACCGTGGCGAGTGAACTGCTTGACGGATCACTTCCGGTGGCCGACATCGTGATTGCGTCCATGAGCCCGAGCACGCCATGATGACGACCTCGCGCACCCGTGCCATGACGCTGCTCATCATTGCCTTTGTGGTGGGTGCCCTCGTGGGCGGGGGTGCGTTGGGCATGGCGCTGCGGGCAGGCAAGGCGGATTGGGTCCTTCACCTGGGCCGGACGAACGGTCGTCCCGGCAACGGGCCGCGGGAAGATTTCGCCGCGCGCCTTTCCCGGCAATTGCAGCTCACCGCGCCGCAGAAGGACAGCGTCACGGCGATCTATCGTCGCGCCCTGGCGGACATGGATTCGATCAATCAGGCGAGCTTCAAGACCAGCCGTCCGATGTGGCTCAAGATCGACACGCTGGTGCAGCCCTTCCGGGCCTCGGTGGATTCGAGCCGAACCAAGATGCGCCGCGATGTCCGGGCCGTGCTGACGGGAACACAGCAACACACGTTCGATTCGCTGATGACGGCGATCGACGAGGCGCGCCGGAAGTGGCGTGAGGCGCAGGGCGCCGGCGGCCCCGGGCTTCGCGGAAATGGTGGTGGACAGCGCGGTGGTCCGGGCGGTGGTCCGGGCGGCATCCGGCGTGAAGGCCCGGCAGGGCCTGGACAACCAGGAGGAGGAGTGGATCGTGGCCCGTTCTGATCGTCGTTGGCACGCCGCGGTTGCGGCGTTTCTTTTTGCCACACCGCTTGTTGCACAACAGGTCCCCAAGTCGGTGACGCTGGCGCAGGCGCTCGCGATGGCCGAGAACGCCTCGCCGACGGTGGTATCGGCGCGCGGCTCGGTGCGCACGGCGGAGCTGGGCGTGCGCTCGGCCATCTGGGCGTTCATCCCCACGATTGCGCTGACCCCGTCGGCGAGTCTTGCGCTGTCGTCGGGTCAATCGCGCCTTGATCCGGTCACTGGGGAAGTCATCAGCGGCAATTCCTCGGTCAAGAGCTACGGCGTCAACTTGACGGGCAACCTGACCTTGTTCGATGGCTTCGTCCGGAACAACGCCCTCAAGGCAGCGCGCGCGCAGCAGAACTCGGCCGATGCCGCGCTGATCTCCCAGCGATTTGCGATTGCGCTGACGACCGCGAATGCCTATCTCGACGCGCTGCAGAACCAGCTGTTGCTGCGCGTGAGCGAGGGAGCCGTCACCGCGGCCCAGCAACAATTGAATGCTGCCGCAGCGCGACTGCAGAGCGGTTCGGGCCAGCGGACCGATTCGCTGAACTTTGCCGTCACCCTCGGTCAGGCCCAATTGAACCTGCTCAATGCGCAGGCCAACCTGGCGACGACCGAGGCCAGTCTCGGCCGCTACATCGGCGTATCGGGTCGCGTGGCGGCAACCGACGACCCGGCGTTCTCGGTCTCCCCCGCGATGGTGGACACGACGCAACTGCGCGTGATGGTGCAGTCGTCCTCGCCGGCCCTGAAGACGGCCCAGGCCACGCTCCTCTCGGCACAAGCCAACTACCGGTCGGCCAAGGGCGCCTATTGGCCGACGGTGTCGCTGAGTGCCGGCTCGAACTGGGTCGGCCAATCCACGAACGACTACACGATCGTCGGCCGTCGGACCCTGAACCTCAACTTCACCGTCTCACCGTGGACGTCGCTGGCGCGGGAATCGCAGATCGAGCAGCGCTCGATCGCGATCACCAATGCCGAAGCGAACCTGGCCGACCTGCGGCGGTCGCTCGATGCGCAGATGACCCAGTATCTCGCGACCCTGGCCAACGTACAGCAGCAGTTCGACGTGTCGCGGGCCTCGGTCGTGGCCGCCACGGAGAATCTCCGGGTCACCGGTGAACGGTTCCGCCTCGGGGTGGCCACGATCATCGAGTTGATCAACGCGCAGCAGAGCCTGACCCAGGCGCAGG
>JANYAG010000124.1 GCA_025361465.1 Gemmatimonadota bacterium | reverse complement strand
GTCGAGCCGGCCCGATCGGGCCCCGTGCTCGCCGACAACCGCAACGGAGGGGGCATGGCGCAGGGGCAGCGGAACTTCCAGATCGTGTTCGGGGTGGTGGTCGTCGTCGGGGTGGTCTTCCTGGCCTCGAAGCTGATGGGCGGCAAGCCGGTCTCGATTCCCGCCAATGCTGTCGTGACCACGGCCGACACGGCTGGTTTCCACGGCTATGTGATCGGTGACGCCGCCGCGCCCATCGAAATCACCGAGTACGCCGATTACCAATGTCCCGGCTGTGCCAACTTCGATCAGGTGCAATGGCCCGTGGTGGCCACCTCGCTCATCAAGACCGGCAAGGTACGCTGGCGGTACCGTGACTTCCCGCTCGACAATCTCCATAGCCATACCCGCGTGGCGGCGCACGCCGCTGCCTGCGCCGATGAGCAGGGGAAGTTCTGGGAAGTGAAGGGATTGCTGTTCGGCCGGCAGAACGACTGGGCGCCGGTGGGTGACCCGATGCCGGTCTTCAAGGAGATCGTGCAGGGCAGCGGGCTGGACTACGACAAGTGGCTGGGGTGCATGCGGTCGGCCAAGTTTGCGGGACGGATCCAGGCCTCTCAGGATGAGGGCACCAAGGTGGGCATCAATGAGACGCCATCCTTCCTGGTTGGCGGGCGCATCTATACCGGGCTTAATTCAGACATGCTGACCAAGCTGGTCGATTCCCTCACGGCGCTGGCAACACCGGCGCAGGCTGCTCCCAAGAAACCGTGAGCGAATCGCGCACACCGCCTTCGGGAAAGGTCCTTGCCGGCCTTTCCCTCGCGGCGTTGGGTGTGGTCTACGGCGATATCGGGACGTCGCCGCTCTATGCACTCAAGGAGTGCTTCAACGGCAAGCATGCCGTGCCGCTGACGCCTGAAAACGTCCTCGGTGTGCTGTCGCTGGTGTTCTGGTCGTTGAACTTCGTGGTGTCCTTCAAGTACATCGCGCTGGTGCTGCGCGCCGACAACCGGGGCGAGGGAGGAATTCTCGCCCTGCTGGCGCTGGTGCGCCCCGGCGCCGAGGCCAAGAAGCGCTCGATCCTGATCATGCTCGGCATCTTCGGCGCGGCACTGCTCTATGGCGATGGCGTGATCACGCCCGCCATCTCGGTGCTTTCAGCGGTCGAGGGGCTGCGAGTCGCGACGCCGGCGTTCGAGCGGATGGTGATCCCGCTGACGATCGTCGTGCTCAGCGGGCTCTTCTACGTGCAGCGTCGCGGCACCGCCGGGGTCGGCTCGATCTTCGGGCCGATGATGATCATCTGGTTCTCCTGCATCGCCGCCCTCGGCGTGTACGGCATCCTGCAGTACCCGGGGGTCCTCGCTGCGCTCAATCCGGCGCACGCGATCGGCTACCTGCTGCGCAACGGACCGCGATCACTGTTCGTGCTCGGGTCGGTCTTCCTGGTCCTCACCGGCGGCGAAGCCCTCTATGCCGACATGGGACACTTCGGGCGCCGGCCGATCCGGCTGGCCTGGTGGCTGGTGGTGCTGCCGGCGCTGACCCTCAACTACCTCGGCCAGGGTGCCCGGCTGCTGACGCACGCCGAAGCCTTCAGGAACCCGTTCTTCGAGCTGGTGCCGCCGTTCGCGCTCTATCCGATGGTGATCATCTCGACCATGGCCGCGGTGATCGCCTCGCAGGCGTTGATCTCCGGCGCCTTCTCGCTGACCCAGCAGGCCATGCAGCTCGGGCTTGCCCCGCGGATGCGGCTGATCCACACCTCGCGGACCGAGATCGGCCAGATCTACATGCCCGGCGTGAACGGTGCGCTCTGGATGGCCTGCGTCGCGCTGGTGCTGGCGTTCCGCTCGTCGGATAACCTGGCTGCCACGTACGGCGTCGCGGTGACCGGGACGATGCTGATCACCACCATCCTGTTCGGCGTGGTGGAGCGGACGATCTGGAAGTGGCCGATGTGGCAGGTGGCCTCCCTCACCTCGCTCTTCATGGCGGTGGACCTGGCCTTCTTCGGTGCCAACATGGTGAAGTTCATCGAGGGCGGCTGGTTCCCGCTGGCGGCCGCCGCGGTGCTGTACCTGTTGATGAGCACCTGGAAGAAGGGCCGCTCGCAGGTCACCGCGATGCTGCAGGAGACCTCACTGCCGATCGGGCTGTTCGTGTCCGACCTCGCACGGCGGCAGATCCATCGCGTGCCGGGGATCGCCGTCTTCATGACGTCGATCCCCGATGTCGCGCCGCCGGTGCTGTTGCACCACCTCAAGCACAACAAGGTGCTGCACGAAACCGTGGTGCTGATGACGGTGAGCACGCTGGAAATTCCGCTGTCGGACCCGGCCACCCGCGTGACGGTTGAATCCAGGGGGCAGGGCTTCCATCAGGTGGTGGCGCGCTTTGGTTTCATGGAAACCGCCGACATCCCGGCCATCCTCGAGGCGATTGCCGGCAGCCTCCGTCCGTCAGAAGACGGCAAGGCCGCGTCGTTGCGGATGCAGGAGGTCTCCTTCTTCCTCAGCCGCGAGACGCTGATCGTCACACCGCGCGGCCCCGGCGCGCCGGAGACGGCGGGTGGGATGCCGGCGTGGCGCGCCAAGTTGTTCGGTGTGATGTCACGCAACGCGCAGAGCGCAGCGGCGTACTTCGGACTGCCGCCCAATCGTGTGGTGGAGCTCGGGGCGCAGATCCAGGTCTAGGACTCCAGCGCCTCATACTGCTCCTTCAGTTTCGCCACCACCGCCGGATCGGCCAGCGTGGTGGTATCGCCCAGCACGCGTCCTTCGGCAATATCCCGCAACAGCCGTCGCATGATCTTGCCGGAGCGCGTCTTCGGCAGGTCCGCGCTGAAGAGAATGTCGTCCGGCTTGGCGATCCCGCCGATCTTCGTGGCCACGTGCTCGCGCAGTTCATCGCGCAGGGCGGGGGAGGGGTGGTGCCCTTCCTTGAGCGTCACAAACGCCGCGATCGCCTGCCCCTTCAAGTCGTGCGCGCGGCCGACCACGGCGGCCTCGGCGACGGAGTGATGATCGACGAGCGCGCTCTCCACCTCCATGGTGCCGATGCGGTGCCCCGCGACGTTCAGGACGTCGTCGACCCGGCCGAGCAACCACCAGTAGCCCTCGGCGTCGACCTTCGCGCCATCCCCCGCGAAGTAGCGACCGGGGAAGCGGCTCCAGTAGGTCTCGTGATAGCGTGCGTCGTCGCCATAGATGGTGCGCAGCATCCCCGGCCATGGCGACGGAATGGTGAGGAACCCGCCGCCGTGGGTGACGACCTTCCCCTTGGCATCCACCAGCTCGATCTCGATGCCCGGAAACGGAATGGTGGCCGAGCCGGGTTTGGTCGTGACGACGCCGGGCAGCGGCGTGATCATGATGCCGCCGGTTTCGGTCTGCCACCAGGTGTCGACGATGGGGCAGCGCCCGCGCCCGATCTGTTCGTGATACCAGATCCATGCTTCGGGATTGATCGGCTCGCCCACGGTGCCCAGCAGCCGCAACTGGGACAGGTCGGCCTTGGCCGGATGCTGGGTTCCCCACTTCATGAACGCGCGAATCGCCGTCGGGGCGGTGTAGAACACCGTCACACCATAGCGCTCGCAGATCTGCCAGAAACGGTCACGATCGGGCCAGTCGGGCGCGCCTTCGTACATCACCACCGTGGCCCCGTTGGCCAACGGGCCATAGACCACATACGAATGTCCCGTGACCCAGCCGATATCCGCCGTGCACCAGAAGACGTCGCTGTCCTTGAGGTCGAAGACGTACTTGGTCGTCGCAGCGGCCTGGACCAGGTACCCACCGGTGGTGTGGACGATGCCCTTCGGCTTCCCCGTCGTGCCCGAGGTGTACAGGATGAAGAGCAGGTCTTCCGCTTCCATCCGCTCGGCCTCGCAGTGCGGCGATTGCGCCTCGAGCGCGCGGTGCCACCAGTGGTCGCGCCCTTCGGTCATCGGACAGGTGGTCGGATCGATGGCGCCACCGCCGCGGTGCACGACGAGGCAGCTGCGTACAGTCGGGCAGGTCAGCAGGGCCTCGTCGGCGAAACGCTTGAGTGGGACCACCTGGCCGCGGCGATAGCCGCCATCGGCCGTGACCAGGCAGACCGCCTTCGCATCGTTGATCCGGTCGCTGAGCGATTCGGCCGAGAAGCCGCCGAACACCACCGAGTGCACCGCACCGATGCGCGCGCAGGCCAGCATCGCAATCGCTGCTTCGGGGATCATCGGGAGGTAGATGACCACCCGGTCGCCGCGCCGCACGCCGTGCGCCTTGAGCGCGTTGGCCGCCCGGCAGACTTCGCGATGCAGTTCCCAGTACGTCAGCACCCGGCGATCGCCAGGCTCGCCCTCCCAGATCAGCGCGGCCTGGTTGCGTTTCGCGCCGGCGAGATGCCGATCAAGGCAGTTGGTCGAGACGTTCAGCTGCCCGCCAAGGAACCACTTGGCGTGCGGCAGCTGCCAGTCCAGCACGGTGTGCCAGGGCGTGAACCAGTCCAGCGCCCGGGCCTGTTCCTCCCAGAACGCCAGCCGGTCGGCCGCGGCGGATTGATAGAGCGCCATGGTTCCCTCGGCGCGGCTGGAGAACTCGGCCGTGGGGGCGAAACGGCGGTCCTCGTTGAGCAGGGTCGCGAGTTGGTCTTTCATGAACTGAAGCTGGCGCGGGACGGGGGGATGGGGAAGGGGCCTGTCTCATCCCCGCCACAGTCCCCCCTCAGACGGCGCTGTCCTCTCCCTGCACGGAAGGTCTGGCAGACCTCTTGCACTTTTGCCCGGTGTCACCTGCCGATCCGGGCGGTTCGCGCCAACGCGACGCCGTGACGGAAGCTCCGGCAGGGGGCGACTTGGGAGGGTGGTTCGAACGTGGCAATCAGTGCATCGCCAAGCCGGGTACTGCAGGCTCCCGTGAATCTCGGGCTTCAGACTCGGGAAGCATTTCGCCAGTCGGCGACCGCTTTCCTCGACGAGATGCCCCGGGGCAGCGGCGTGCTCATCGTCGATTTCACCGCCACCCGTGACGTCGATTCGGCCGGGTTGAGCGCGCTGGTCATGACGCAGCGCCACGCCACCGACCGCGGGCAGCGGGTGATGCTGTCGCATGTCGGCGCCGAGCTCGAATTCCTCCTGGTCCTGACCAAGCTGGACGACCTCTTCCAGTTCGCCCCCACCGCCGGCTGAACGCCGGCCGGGTCCGGGATTTTGATCGGGTCGGCTATACTTGGCCGATGCCGGAAGCCACGACCCCGATAATTCTCGCCCAGGGCCTCGAACGCCGGTTCGGGGCCCTGGTCGCGCTTTCCGGCGTGGACCTCACGATCGGCATGGGCGAACTGGTCCTGGTGGTCGGTCCCAACGGAGCCGGGAAGTCCACCCTGCTCAGGATTCTGGCGGGGCTCGCGACACCCACCCGGGGCCGAGTCCGGGTTCGCGGGGTCGACCTGCACGCCGACGCCGACGGCCGTGGCACCATCGGCTTTCTCTCCCACCAGTCACTCCTCTACGACGACCTCACTGCCCGGGAAAACCTGCAGTTCGCCGCAGCGCTTCATGGTCTTGCGGGAGCTGACGAACTGGTGCAACAGGCGCTCGAAGCAGTGGGATTGTCGCATCGTGCCGACGCCCGCGCCGGGACGTTCTCCCGGGGAATGACACAGCGGCTCGCCATCG
>JANYAG010000115.1 GCA_025361465.1 Gemmatimonadota bacterium | reverse complement strand
GCCGTCGGTCGCCTTGAAGTTGATCTCCTCGACGTCGCCGAGCCTGAGGTTGGTGAGCAGGTCGTCGTTGAGGTGCGTGAGCGGCGTGAAATCGAACGCTTTCTTGAGCGAAAAGCGGTAGATCTCTTCGGGCTGCTGCGGCGCCGAACGGACCACCACGCCGAAGTTGCCCTTCGGTGAGATCGACCCCAACGTGATGACATGGGCGCCGTTGGAGCCCGGCTTGGCGCCGAGCACTTTGGCGGTGGTCGAGGCACTCCAGGTGTTCACCGCGCCGTGATCCTCGACCGTAAACCAGAGTGTCTCGTTGTCGGCCCAGGTCACCGATGTGGGATCACGATCGAACCCCGGCGTGACCACACGCCCACCCATGCCATCGATCCGCGCGACGTAGAGGTCGCTCGCCTGATAACTGTTCGCGGTCGCCGGGAATCCCGTATACGCCAGCGACTTGCCATCGGGCGAGAGGACCGGATTCCCCCAGAATCCCGGCTGGGGAATCATCTTCCGCCGCCGCCCGGTGGCCACGTCCACGGCATAGAGGTTCGACACCCGGTACTGGCGATCGGCATCGGGATCGTCATTGCCATCGACGATGACGGTCTTCCCATCGGGACTCCAGTCGATGCCGACGGCGCCCAAGCCGCCCTCGACACGCGCACCGGCAGTGAATTGCCCGGGCGTGATGTCCCGCGGCGTGCCGCCCTCGGCCTGCACCAGGAAGAGATGCGTCGATCCATCGGCGAGGAAACCGGTGCGATCGGCGCGATAGTGCAACCGATCGACGATCATCGGCGCCGGGGTCCAAGTCGCTCCCTTCGGCGGTGAAGGCATCGGAATCGGCCAGGCGACCTCTTCCGGCACCACCATCGCGAACACCAGCCATTTACCGTCGGGCGACCACTTGAACGACTCCGGTGCCCGTTCGCCCCGGGTCACCTGCACCAACGCTCCTTCGGCGTCCATGTACCGCACCCAGAGCTGGGTCTTTCCGTCATTCTCTGCGAGATAGGCGATCCGGCCGCCATCCGGCGACCATTGCGGATTCGAGCCTTTCACCAATTGGCGGAGTCGACTGCCGTCGGCGTCCATGATCCAGAGCATCGAGGCCCAGGCGTCCTTCGCCTGATCGACATACGAACGCGTGAAGACGATCGACTTGCCGTCGGGCGAGACTCGTGGCGACGCGACGCGCTCGAGATCGAGATAGCGGTCGACGGTGAAGGTGTGCGCCTGCGCCGGCAGACCGGCCACTGACGCAACGAGACAGATCGTCCCAAGCCAGAGTCCGACCAGGGGCAGCCGAAGTGAAGCCGTGCTCGTCTCGCTTCTCGCTTCTCGCTTCTCGTTGTTCACTTTGCCCCCTGTCGGCGCTGCAATTCCATCAGCACCCGCGCAATGATCATCTCCACTCCGATGCGATTGTGGCCGCCTTCGGGAAGGATCACGTCGGCATGCCGCTTCGACGGTTCGACAAATTCGAGGTGCATCGGCCGGACCGTGCCGAGGTACTGTCGCACCACATCCTGGACCGAGCGGCCGCGCTCGCTGATGTCGCGCTGCATTCGCCGGATGAAGCGAATGTCATCGGCCACGTCGACGAAGATCTTGATATCGAAGAGGGCAAGCAGGCGAGGGTCGGTAAAGAGGAGGATGCCGTCGACCACGACGATTTCGCTGGGCTCGATCCTGACGGTCGCCGCTGCCCGGGTGTGGGCGGCGTAGTCGTAGGTCGGCTTGTCGATCGCCTGGCCCTGGCTCAACTGGTGCAGGTGCGCCACCAGCAGGTCGTTGTCGAGGGCGTCGGGGTGGTCGAAGTTGACCTGTTTCCGCTCCTCGAGCGTGAGGTGGCCCAGATCCTTGTAATACGCATCAGCATCGATGAACGCTGTGGCAAGGCCGGTCGCGTCGAGGATCGCCTTGGAGACGGTGGTCTTGCCCGACCCGGAGCCACCCACAACGCCAATGATCAGGGGACTGCGCTCGGAGCGCGAAGCAGGCTTTACAGCAGTCATGTAATTCTCCGGATGGGGCGCAAGAACAGACTTTCGGCGCCCAGCGCCACTCTGGCCCACTATTGCAGCAGGATTACTGCCTTATGATATCCACCTGCAACTCATACCACCCATCGATCTGCAAGTGCTCGACCCTCAGCCGATGCGAGCCAGTCACGGCCAGCGGCACCTCTTTCACGTGCGACTCACCCGGCGTCCAATCC
>JANYAG010000100.1 GCA_025361465.1 Gemmatimonadota bacterium | reverse complement strand
TGATCGTCGACATGCGAACCCAGCTGGATAAGGCGCGCCAGCAGGTGGCCCAGTCCATCGCCGACGAGAAGAAGCTCGAGGCCGATGCCACCGCCATGAAGAAGCAGGCCGAGGACTGGGAACGCCGGGCGATGCTTGCCGTCGAGCAGGGGCGCGACGACCTCGCCAAGCAGGCCCTGATGCGCTACAACGAGGCGCTGCAGGGCGCGCAGCAGCTCCACGACACCTGGGTCAAGAGCAAGACGGAAACCGAGTCGCTCAAGACGTCCTTGCGCCAGCTCAACGACAAGATCGAGGAAGCCAAGCGCAAGAAGAACATCCTCATCGCCCGCGCCCGTCGCGCCGAGGCCCAGCAGCGCATCCAGGAGACGCTCTCCGGGATGGGCGACAAGAGCGCCTTCGAATCGTTCGAGCGGATGCAGGAGAAGATCGAGGCCAACGAGCGCAAGGCGATCGCCTCGGCGGAACTCAACGAGGAAATGTCCGGCGATTCACTGGCCCGGCAGTTCGAGCAACTCGAGTACCACGGTTCGTCGGACCAGCAGCTGCTCGAGCTCAAGGCGAAGATGGGGGTCCTCGGGGCCGGCACGACTGAGGCCCCGAAGCAGCTGGGCCAGGGCGGCGACGACGCCGGCACCAAGTAGCGGCGCCGGCGCGCCGTGGCGATGGCACCGAAGTACCTGATCCTCGCCGACGGCGACTTCGGGCCGATGACGTCGAAGACCGCCAACTCGGTGATCCGCTACCAGCCCGACCGGGTGGTGGCGGTGCTCGACCGGCGGCTGGCCGGGCAAGTCTCAGGGCAGGTGCTGGGGTTCGGGGGCAACATTCCCGTGGTGGCGTCGGTGCGCGAAGGGCTCGCGCTCGGCGCCACCTGCGTGTTGGTGGGGATCGCCCCCGTCGGCGGGAGACTGCCGGGGGCCTGGCGCGACTGGCTGCTCGAAGCCCTCGAGGGGGGCTGCGACATCGTGAGTGGGCTGCACAGCTTCCTTGCCGACGATCCCGTCCTCGCGGCGGCCGCCACGAAGCACCAACGGACCATCAATGACATCCGCCGGCCGCCACCGAACCTCCCGGTGGCGTCGGGCCTGGCCAAGGCCGTCGATGCCCTGGTGGTGCTCACGGTTGGCACCGACTGCAACGTCGGCAAGATGACGGCGCAGCTGCAGCTGGTGCAGGAGCTCAACGCGGGTGGACTGCGAACCCGCTTCGTCGCTACCGGGCAGACCGGCATCATGATCGAAGGGTGGGGGATTGCGGTCGATGCGGTCGCCGCCGACTTCATCGCCGGCGCGGCTGAGTGGCTCGTGCGCAAGGGGGCGAAGGACGCCGATATCGTGCTCGTCGAAGGGCAGGGAAGCCTCAATCACCCCGGCTACAGCGGTGTCACGCTCGGCCTGATGCACGGCGCCTGTCCCGACGCGATGATCCTCTGCCATCAGGCGAGTCGTCGGTACATCGGCGACTACCGCGAAGCGTCGTGGCTCAGGATCCCGCCGCTCTCGGAGTATGTGCGGATGTATGAAGTGATCGGCAGCGCCGTGCACCCCACCAGGGTGATTGGCATCGCGCTCAACACCTACGATCTCGACGATCACGCGGCGCTGGCCGCGTGCGAGGCGGCCACGCGCGAAACGGGGCTGCCGTGCACCGATCCGGTGCGGTTCTCGGCAGCCCCGCTTCTCGAGGCCATCATCTCGGCCCATCGCGCCGTGCGCTAGCGGCGCTCTGCCGGCACGGAGACCGGGGTGTTCTTGTCCCACAGGTGATTGACCACCCAGAGCAAGGTGATCCCGCTCATCAGGAAGACGGCGCCGAGTTCCGCGGCTGCGGTGGTGCGACCATAGAGGAAGTTGCCGATCGCGAAGAGCGAGGACCAGATCGTCAGGCAGCCCGAAATCCAGCCCAGCGTTGCCATGCCCATGTGATCGCCATGCAGTGCGGCTTCGGCCTCGCTGACGCCTGCCTCGATGCGAATCGCGGTCCACCCCGGTCCGGCCGGATGCACCTTCCGGTAGAAGGAGATCAGCTTCTCGCGGCTGGTGGGCTCCGCCACGAAGGCGGTGATCAGCCAGCACACGGTAGTGAACGCCACCGAGAAGATCACGGTGTTGGCGAACGGCAATGGATGCCCACTCTTCTTCATGATGAAGAACACCAGCGAGATCGTGAAGGAACTCGCCATGGCCGCTACCTCGCACCAGGCGCTCACCCGCCACCAGAACCAGCGCAAGAGGTAGAGCAGGCCCGTGCCGGCGCCGATCGAGATCAGGATTTCGAAGGCGTCCTGGGCCGAGGTGAGCACGAGGCTCAGGCCGGCGGCGCAGACGTAGAGCCCCACCGTGCAGACCCGCCCGACGTTCACGTAGTGCTTCTCCGAGGCCCCCCGCTTGAGGAAGCGGCGGTAGAAATCGTGCACCAGGTACGACGAGCCCCAGTTGAGGTGCGTGAGGATGGTCGAGGAGTTGGCCGCGATCAGGCCGCCCACCATCAGCCCGACGAAACCCACCGGCAGGAATTTCAGCATCGCCGGGAAGGCGCTGTCGTGGCCAATGAGCCGCACGTCGGCGTTGGGAAAGGCGAGCTGGATATCCTTGAGCTCGGGGAAGATCACGATCGAGCAGAGTGCCGTGATGATCCAGGGCCAGGGGCGGAGGACGTAGTGCGCGAGGTTGAAGAAGAGCGTCCCACCAAGCGAGTCCTTCTCCGACTTGGACGCCAGCATCCGCTGCGCGATGTAGCTGCCACCGCCCGGTTCGGCGCCGGGGTACCAGTTGGCCCACCAGCCGATCGCGATCGGGACGATGAAGATCATCAGCGCCAGCTCGCTCATCCCGAAGTTGGGAAGGAGGTCGAGCACCGGCTGGCCGCGGCCGTCGATCGGCGAGAGCACGGGGGTGCCGTTGGTCATGTTGACCTGCTGCCCGCCGAGGATGCTGACCAGCTTGGTGAGCCCGGCCCACGCCCCGGTTCCGACGCCGGTCTTGATCGCGACCGCCTTGAGCGAGAAGATCGCGGCCGCGATGACGGCGGTCATCTTGATGAAGAACTGCACCATGTCGATGACCAGCACGCCCCAGAGCCCGGAGTGCGCCGCGAACACCACATTCAGCAGGCCGAGAACGAGGATGGTTTGCCAGGGGGGGAGGCCGAAGAGGATGTTGGCGATCTTGCACCCTGCCAGCGTCACGGTCCCCATGATGAAGCAGTTGAAGAAGAGACCCAGGTAGACCGCGCGGAAGCCGCGCACCACGGAAGCCGCCGTGCCGGAATAGCGGAGCTCATAGAACTCCAGGTCCGTCATCACCCCCGAGCGGCGCCAGAGCCGCGCGAAGAAGAACACCGTGGACACGCCGGTCAGCACGAACGCCCACCACTGCCAGTTGCCCGCGACGCCGAATTGCCGCACCTGCTGCGTCACCCAGTTGGGGGTGTCGGAGGAGAAGGTGGTCGCGACCATCGAGAGGCCCGCCAGCCACCACGGCACCGAGCGCCCGGAGGCGAAGAACTCCGAGGTGTTCTTCCCCGCGCGCTTGCCGAAGAAGAGCGCCGGAATGAAACAGATCGCCAGCGTCGCCAGCACGATGAGCCAGTCGAGGAGCTGCAGTTGCATGAGGAAGCAGCCTGGTCTGGAGTGGAATGGAGGAGGAGCGCGAAAGCAAAGCGGCCCGAGTGCTCGGCGCAACATGGGCCGGCGGCGATCCAGGACCACTGGACTGCCGCCGGCCGGTGCACCGGCGGAGCGCGACGTCGATGAGTTCTAGCAGTGTCCGGGCGTGCCGGCCGCTCCCGGCGCAACGACTGCTGCCACCCCGTTCCGAATCAGCACGGCATTGAAGGCCGCAAGGTCCGTCGTGAGCAGCCGCAGCCAGCGCGCCTGCACCGCCACCAGGTCCTGGCATGCCTTCGTGAGCGCGGCGCGCATCGGCGGGTTGGGGGCCATGTCGGCGTTGTCCTGCGCGCCCAACTGGCCCGCGAAGGTCCCGTTCACCCCCTTGAACGTCGGCGGCGCCGTGGGGCTCGGGCGCCCCTCGCCTGACTGCGCGGCGGAATCCACCGTCGCCAGGAAGGCCTTGGTTGCCGCCGCGACGGCTGGCGCCGGGGCTCCCGCGGTGGCCTTGGTCACCGCGTCACGAAGCGCGACCGTCCGCTGGTAGCCATCCCACGACGCCCACAGCCCCGTAGTGATGCGAACGAGAAGTGAATCCTGTGCCCGCAGCGCCAGCATTGAGGCAGGCGAGCGGGGATCATTCTTCACGGTGACCTGTTGGGTGCTGGTCCTCCCGTCGACCGTGAGCGTGATGGTATACACACCGGGCAACACCAGGGCACCTTCGGGTGACGCGGGGGTGAGGCCGGGGTTGGCGTTGATCCCGAAGCCATGGGAGAAGACCGGCGGCGGATCGCGCCGGAGGTCCCAGGTGACCCGGTTGGTGCCGACAGCCGTCGGGAGTGGAGTCGGAGTGGCCACCCAGAAGTTTGGGTGTGGCGGCCGCGCTGCTTCCGGCACCGGCACGATCGGCGCAGTCGAGAAATGCCGTACCAGGCCCCCGGCGGCGTCGCGCACATCGAGCCGGACGATGCCCGCGGGTGTGGCTGCCAGCCAGTAGTCGATGATGACGCCGTCGGGCGGATTGAGGGCGTAGGGGACTTCGGGAGGAAGCGGCGTGTCCGCATTGACGTTGCGGCGTACCCGCACCGCGGCACCCGGAGCAAAGAGATGTGCCGCGTCCGCCACCACCGCGGGCGTGATCTGCCGAAGCGTCGCGATGTTGTCGAGGATCCAGATCCCGCGGCCGTGGGTGCCGATGATGACGTCGTTGTCCTTGACGACCAGATCGCGGACGGGGGAGTTCGGCAGGTTCTGCTGCAAGGATTGCCAGTGATCGCCGTCATCGAACGAGACGTACACGCCGCTTTCCGAGCCGGCGAAGAGCAGTCCCGCCTTCTTCGGATCATTCCGGATCACCCGCATGAAGCTGCCGCCCGCCTCGCCGCTCGGCAGTCCGGCCACGATCTTGGTCCAGTGCTTCCCGAAGTCGCGGGTGCGGAAGAGGTACGGCGTGTGGTCGCCGCCGCGAAGGTACTCGATGGCGACGTAGGCCGTGCCGGCCGCATGGTAGGAGGCGTCGATCGCCGAGACATTCGCGCGTCGCGGGATCGGCAATCCGGGAATCGTGGCGTCGTTCCACGTCTTGCCGCCGTCCTGGGTGACGTGGATCAGGCCGTTGCTGGTGCCAGCCCAGATGATGCCCGGCGCCACGCTCGACGCGCTCAGCGATTCGATCGCGCCACGTCCATTCGTCACGTTGGCGGCCGCCGTGGAATCCAGTCCCTTCGGGATGCCGAGTTCCGGCGAGATCTTGGTCCAGTGCGCCCCGCCGTCCACCGTGCTTACCACGTAGTTGAGTCCGGCGATCAACTGGCGCGGGTTCCACGGGGCGAACACCATCGGAGCCGACGAGGTGGCGCGCGCCTTGGCGGCCGGGTCAATCGCCGGACTGACGTTGATCCATTGCTCACTGGGGTAGAAGATCTTGACGATTCCGCCCCCGCTGGCGTAGACGATGTTGGGGTTGAGCGGATCGGGGAGCATGGTGCCCCATTCCCAGCCGTTCACCGAGTTCCAGTCGAACATCGTGATCGCGCCGTAGTTGCCCCGGCTGCGCGTGCGGATCGCGCCGGCATCCTGCTGCGTGGCGTACACCCAGTAAGGGAAGCTGTGGTCAGCGGCCACGTGGTAGACCTGTTCAGTGCTTTGGTTGTACCAGGTGCTCCAGGTGCCGCCGCCGTCGAGCGTGACGATGAGTCCCTGGTCGTAGCCGAAGAGCATCCGCTGGCCATTGGTGGGGTCGATCCACAACTGCTGCGGATCATCGCCGCCGGGCGCGCCCTTGAAGCCGGTGAAGGTCTTGCCGCCGTCCACCGACTTGTAACTCGCCGTGTTCAGCGTGTAGACGACGTCCGGGTTCTTCGAGTCGACATAGACCCCGCTGCTGTAGCCACCCTGCCCGTTGCGGATGCGCCCGTCGTCGGCCGCCATCTGGCGCCACGAGACGCCGGCGTCGTCGGAACGGTAGAGGCCACCGTTGGTGATGAAGTAGAGGCGCTGTGCCCTGGTCTGCATCGCCACCGCGATCGAAGTGCGCCCGGTGAGCCGCGGCAGCCCGGCGGTCTTCACTTCCTGCCAGCTGAGTCCGTTGTCGGTCGAGCGATAGATTGCGGTGCCGGTGCGGCCCGTGTCGGCGCGCTGCGTCGCACCGAGTTGCGCAGTCCGCAAGCGATCCTCGGAGTACGCCGGTGGTGCGTAATGCCGCATGGTCGTGGCGTAGATCACCCCTGGCTCGTCGAACG
>JANYAG010000076.1 GCA_025361465.1 Gemmatimonadota bacterium | reverse complement strand
TCGAACTGATCGGTGCCAACGAGCGCGCGATCCGGATCGCGGAGGATCGGGCCGAGTTTGCCCAGGCGATGGTGCGCATCGGTTTGGCCACACCGGCCGGAAGCACGGTGACCACGCTCGAAGAAGGTCTGGCGGCGGTGGAGCGCACCGGATACCCCGCGATCCTTCGGCCGTCCTTCACGCTTGGCGGCACGGGCGGCGGGATTGCCTATAATCGCGACGAGTTCGTCGCCATGCTCACGCGCGGGCTCGACCTGTCGCCGGTGACGTCGGTGCTGGTGGAACGAAGCATCATCGGGTGGAAGGAGTTCGAGCTCGAGGTGATGCGCGACCGGGCCGACAACGTCGTGATCGTCTGCTCGATCGAGAACCTCGACCCGATGGGCGTCCATACCGGCGATTCGATCACCGTGGCGCCGGCCATGACGCTCACGGATCGCGAATACCAGAAGATGCGTGACGGGGCGATCGCCATCATTCGGGAGGTGGGCGTCGAGGCGGGTGGCTGCAACATCCAGTTCGCGGTCGACCCGGCGACGGGCGAACAACTGGTGATCGAGATGAACCCGCGCGTGTCGCGATCCTCGGCGCTCGCGTCCAAGGCCACCGGGTTCCCCATCGCGAGAATCGGCACCAAGCTGGCGGTGGGCTACACGCTCGACGAACTGCCGAACGACATCACCAAGGTGACGCCGGCGTCGTTCGAGCCGGTGCTGGACTACGTCGTCGTGAAGATCCCGCGCTTCGCCTTCGAGAAATTCCCCAATGCCGAACCGCGCCTGACCACCCAGATGAAGTCGGTGGGCGAGGCGATGGCGATCGGGCGCACCTTCAAGGAAGCGCTTCAGAAGGGGTTCCGGGGCCTGGAAAGCGGCCGGGCGGGGTGGGCGATCGGTGCCGGACAGATTGACGATCGGCTCAGCGCGATCGATCGCGAGACGCTCCTGTCGGCGATCCGCACGCCCACGCCGGAACGACTCTTCCAGGTGAAGCGAGCCCTTGTAGCAGGCGTTTCGGTGGCGGATCTCCATGAAGCGTCGCGGATTGATCCCTGGTTCCTGCACCAGCTGGCCGAATTGGTCGACCTGGAGGAGGAGTGGATCGCGCATGCGTTCGGCGCCGCCGACGCAGCGGATCGGGCCATGCTGCGCCGGCTCAAGCGGGCGGGCTTCTCCGACTGGCAGCTTGCTGACCTGAAGGGGATGCCCGAAGGGACGTTGCGGGCCGAGCGCCATCGCCTGGGTTTGCGGCCCGTTTACAAGACGGTGGATACCTGCGCCGGCGAGTTTCCATCGGCCACTCCCTATCACTACTCGTGCTGGGACGAAGAGAACGAAGCCGCGCCCGATGGCCGCCCGAGCGTGATGATCCTCGGCTCGGGCCCCAACCGGATCGGGCAGGGCGTCGAGTTCGACTACTGCTGTGTCCGCGCCACGCTCGCCTTCCGCGATCTGGGTTATCGCACCATCATGGTGAACTCGAACCCCGAGACGGTGTCCACGGATTTCGACATTTCCGATGTGCTCTACTTCGAACCGCTGACCCTGGAAGACGTGCTCGAGATTGTCCACGTCGAGCGGCCGGTTGGAGTGGTGGTACAGTTCGGTGGCCAGACACCACTCAAGCTGGCCCAGGCGCTCGAGGCGGCGGGCGTGCCGATCATGGGCACGACCCCGGACGCCATCGACGCGGCCGAGGATCGCCGTCGGTTCGAGGCACTCGCCACTCGGCTCGGCGTCCGGCAGCCGCCGAACGGCACCGCCGACTCGGTGGAAGCCGCGGTGGCAGTGGCGGAACGGATCGGCTATCCCATCCTGGTCCGGCCCAGCTACGTGCTTGGTGGCCGGGCGATGCGGATCGTCTACGACCATGAGGAACTGCGCGGCTTCTTTGATGAAGCCGCCCGCGTCGCGCCCGGTCACCCCGTGCTGATCGACTCCTTCCTCGAAGATGCGTTCGAGGCCGACGTCGACGCGATCTGTGATGGCGAGAGCGTGGTGATCGGCGGCGTGATGCAGCACATCGAGGATGCCGGGATTCATTCCGGCGATTCGGCCTGCGTGCTACCGCCCTACCTGATCACCGAAGAGGAGGTCGAGCAAATGCGGCAACACACCCGCGCCTTCGCCAAGGCGCTGGGTGTCGTTGGGCTGATCAATGCACAATATGCGATCAAGGACAAGGTGGTCTACGTTCTCGAGGTCAATCCGAGGGCGTCGCGCACGATCCCCTTCGTGTCGAAGACGACCGGGGTTCCCCTCGCCTCGGTCGCCGCGGCCGTGATGAGCGGCCGCAAGCTTGCCGACCTGGGACTGACCGACGATCCGTTGCAGCCGTACGTCGCCGTCAAGGAAGCGGTGTTCCCGTTCGCGAAGTTCCCCGGGGTCGATACCAGGCTGGGGCCGGAGATGCGCTCGACGGGCGAAGTGATGGGGATCGCCGATTCGTTCGGGATGGCGTTTGCCAAGGCGCAGGCCAGCGCGGATGGCGAGCTCCCGCTCGGCGGGTCGGTGCTGGTCACCGTCAATGATTCGGACAAGCCCACAGTGGTGCCCATCGCCCGGCGATTCCACGAACTGGGCTTCCGGATTCTTGCGACTGCCGGCACGCAGCGGTACCTGCGGGCGTCCGGCGTCCCCGCCGAGCGGGTGCTGAAGGTCTATGAAGGCCGGCCGAACGGCATTGACCTGATGGTGTCGGGCCAGGTGCACCTGCTGGTGAACACGCCGCTTGGGAAGCTGACCCAGCAGGACGATTACGCGATGCGCCGGGCTGCCCTGCAGCACGGGATTCCCTACACCACGACCATGTCCGCGGCGGCGGCGGCGTGCGATGCGATCATCGCCCTGAAGAGCCGTCGGCTGGAAGTGTGTTCGCTGCAGGAATGGCACGCGCTGGCACGCGAGACGAAGGGCGCGTGACGACGGCGCGCGGCAAGGACTTCGCCGCAACGTTGCGCGGCGCGGTGCGCGGCGAGGTGCGCGAGGCCGAACCGCTGAGCCGATGGTCGACATACCGGATTGGCGGGTCCGCCACCATGCTGTGTCCGGCCACTGCGGAGGACGTCGCCATTGCCCTGCGGCAGTGTGCCGCTGAGGGAGTGCCGTGGTTTGCCCTCGGTCTGGGATCGAACATTCTCTTTCCCGATGAGGGGCTCGACGCCCTGGTGATCCGCGTGGGCAAGGGGCTGGATGGTGTGACGCACCAGGGCGCGCTGTGGACCATCGGCGCCGGGATGCCGCAGGCCCTGGCCGCCAAGCGCACGGCCGCAGCGGGATTCGGTGGCATTCACAAGATGGTCGGCGTGCCCGGCAGCGTGGGTGGCGGCGTGGTGATGAAGGCTCCACATCGTTCTCGTCGTTGTAGACGTAGAACGACGCACGCGCCGTCGACGCCACACCGAGCCTGCGCATGAGCGGCTGGGCGCAGTGGTGCCCGGCGCGAATACAG
>JANYAG010000005.1 GCA_025361465.1 Gemmatimonadota bacterium | reverse complement strand
ATGAGGCGCCCCGTTCCGCTCCTCGAGCGCGGCGCCTTCTCGGTCTCGAAAGAGGGCCACGGCGTCTACTCCCTCTGGGAGCTGCGCGGGTGCGCCGAGTATTGCGTGGCGAAGGTGGCCCGGCCGAGCGATGACGCGGCGGCTTGGGCGAAGATCGTGGAGCAGCTCAACCACGTGGCCCCCGCGGAGGCGCCGTGAAAGTCCACTTTATCGCCGTCGGGCGACGGGCCCAGACCTGGAGCGAGGAGCTCCACCTCACCGGGGACGATCGCCCGCTAGTGCTCGAGATCATCGCCAACCACGCCGCGCGACACACCGACCTCCCCACCGAGAGCCTGCGGGCCCTCCTGTCGGCCGGCCTGCCCTCCCAGGGCGCGTTCTGGTACGGGGACCATGCCGTCGGCCGGTTCATCATTGAGCCGACGGCCGAGCAGGTCGCCCGCCAGCGGGCCGCCACCGACGCCCGGGGGTCCCGTGCCTGAGTCGCCGATCCGGACCCTGTGCTGCGGGATTCGCTCGCCCCGGCCCGAGGTCGTCATGGCGTGGATCATTCGCCGGCGCGTCCCGCTGGGCTGCCGGCTGGTCGTCCAGTGGGACGGCGAAGGCCCCCGCGCCGCGTTCCTCCACGAAGCGGCACCGGCCGCCGTGCTGCCCGTTTCACGTGAAACGCCGCCCCGGTTCCGGACCGACCCGGGGGCCTTCGCGTTGCCGGCCGGGCTCGTGCTCGACTGGTTTCTGCCCCAGAGTGGGGGCCGCGAATGACGACCCCTGGCGCCGGGGCGGACCGATCCCAAGTGGCGCGTGACCGGGCGGTGGCGCTCAAAGAAATACACTTCGGAATGGCTCTTGCGCAGTCGCGCGACATGTACAACCCGAATTATCACGACGACGAGATCAAGCGGCACCTTGACCGGGAGTATCCACTGCCCTGCCAAGCATGTAGCGGCAGAGTCGAGGTGCCTGAGGACGTGAAGCGGTGGGCCAAGGCCAGCCCTGAAGGCTGCTATCCGGGCACGTTGTGCGCGGCGACTGCCCGTTGGATACTCTCTCTTGCGGAGGGGGCCAAGTGAGCGCACCGATGACGGCGGAACCGTTGACGATGACAGCAGAACGCGAGGCACACTTTCGGCTCATCGTTCAGCATCACGATGTTGGTGCGATGGGAATGTACGATGTCCCGGTCGGATTGCTAGCCGAAATCGACGCCTTACGCGCCAGAGTGGGAGAGCTGTCTGAGACGAGGTGGGTTTACAACGAGGATGATTGGGAAACGACCTACGACGAAACCGACTACTCGTTCCTCACTGACGACGCGGATCGTGACAAGGTGATTGCGCTAGGTCGCCTCGCCAAACTTCCGACGCATTACCTCGCGTACATCGTGACCGAGCGCGACGAGGAAGGGGACGAGGTCGCGGGGGACTGGCAAGAGTTTGAGACGGAAACCGAAGCCAATGCCGCTCTCGACGCAGCGCGAGCGGGAGACACCAAGTGACGGCGCACCAGATGTACGCGCTCAGGGTGGGCGATGTGGTGGCTCGTTACGAGCGGGATGGCCGGGCGACGTTGCGCGTGATTCGTGGAGTCTTTCCGCCGACCAAACGTAGCGCCGCGCATCGCTTCAATGTCGAAGTGGTCAAGCAGGTGCGGAGTCGGTATCCGGGTCCGACGACATTGCTATACCCTGACGAACTCTTGTCGCGCCACTATCAGCCAACAGGGAAGCGGCTGCGGCTCACCTCCCGACTCGACAAGCTCGTGGCGCGGCATATCGCAGCTCACGGCCCCGTGGACCGAAAGGATTGGTATTGCGTGACACAGAATGAAGTTGTCGGGGTGATTGCATGACGCCCCCCTCCGATGAGGCGGTGGCGGCGAGGGTGCTGGAGGCCATTGGTACCGCCGAACTTGACGACGAGAACGACTATATCACCACCGGCGATGGTTATGTGCTTGTGGATTCGCGCAACCGTCAAGTCCCAATGTCATTCCTTCGCCAATTAGCTGCCGCCGTGCAGCGCGGAGCGGAGGAGGGAGAGACGATGCCGAGACAGGCTGCGAATCCCGCCGACCAGCCGGTATGGTTGCGCTATCCCATTGCCACCCCACCCGACCCGCGAGCCGAACGGGAGACATGTGAGAAGTGCAACGGCGCTGGCTTTGTGAGTCACACAAGGAGTAAAAACAGGTTTGGGCAGCCGTGCAGTCCGTTCCCGGTGTCCCGAAGATGTTCCTGTGCCGCCGCCACCCCACCCGACCCGCGAGCCGAACGGGAGGCTGAGACTCGGCAGCGATACGAGGAACTGCTCTACGCCGTCGCGCAAAAGTTTCCCGGTGAATCCCGGCATGAAACCGCGCTGCGATACATCCGGAACGCCGAAGCATCCGCCTTCGACGCTGCGCCATCGGGGAAGAAGGTATGAGCGAGCGGCCGTGTCCGGAATTTCCGTTCTTCGGCGGTAACTACCCCGACGCAACCTGCATCGACGGCTATCTGTGGGACTTGGATAGCTGCGACGTTCCGGGCGGGCCGCTGACCAACGGCGGCGACGACCCGTGCCCGTTCTGCAACTTTGAGGAAGCGGTCGAGTCGTGCATGAGTTATCGCGGCATCTCTGACGTAGAAGCGATCAAGCGAATCAACCGGATTCGCGCCGAGTACGGTTTCTGCGCGAAATATCCCAGCGTTTTCGATCATCACGGCTGTCTGACGGGTGACTGCCCTCACGACACGCAAGCAGAATGTGACGCCGCACTCGCATCTGAACGCGCCGCCACCCCCAAGCCGGAGGAGAGATGAGCCAGCCGATGAAGTGCAGCCAAGAGAACTGCGACGAAATGCCCGCCTATCGCTACACGTGGCCGGGAAAGGACGAAGCGTTCATCTGTCCCGATCACATGCTGCGGCTAGGCAAAATCGCCAATGCGCTTCAGATGCACTTGCAGATCATCCCGCTGACAGTCGAGCAGATGTTGGCTATTTCTGCGCCCCCCGGAGCGAAGAGCGTATGAGCGAGGACGAGACGCGGTGGCTGGCGCTGGCGCTGCCGGAACGCGCCGCCACCTGGCTCGAGCTGACGCCGTCGACCTGGGGCGGCCTCGAGTATTTCGCCTTGGCCCCGCGGGGCCGGGGCCGCTCGGCGCTCGTCCATGTCGCCCCACCCACCGCGCGCCGGATGCTGGACCGCGCCCGCGCCCTGGTGGCCGAGCGCGGCCGGCGGGGGCGGCGCCGCGTTCCCCCGGGCGACCGCATCCAGCTCCTGCGCGCCATCGCGCGACTCGAGACCGCACTACTGCTGCATGAAGTCGGACCGAACCCCCTCACCGTCGGAGTCCCGTATGACCGATAAGCAGCTGGACATGCTCGACCCGCTCCCCGCCGTGCGGCCCACCGCCCGGCGCACCGACCCGCCCAGCGCGCACTTGGCCGCCCGATCCGCGGCGCCCCGGGCGGGGAGCAACCGGGCCAAAGTGCTCGAGTTGCTGGCGCGCGCCGATCTGACCGACTACGAGCTGGCCGATCGGGCGGGGCTCCAGCAGAACTCGATCGGCGTCCGGCGCAGCGAGCTCACCAAGGCCGGCTACGTCGAGCCGCTCTCTCTGGACGGCGTTCCGGTCGATCGCCCCGGCCCCACCGGGACGGCCTGCCAAGTCTGGCGGATCACGGCGCAGGGGCTGGCGTGGGTCGCCGCCCAGGCCGTCGCGGACCGGGCGGCGTGACGGCGGCGCAGCTGGAACTGTTCCGCCTGGGCTACGGGCTCGGCGCGGTGTCGGGCCTCGCCCTCGGGGCCCTCCTTGCCACGCTGGTCGCGGCCGCGTTCCCCCGGCGCCCATCGGGCCGGGGGGCGCCGTGACAATCGATCCGGTCGCCCAGGCGGCGCTTTTCACCCTGGTCGTTTTTGCCGGGATCGCGTACTGGGCGTACTGGGACCGGCGGCAGAAGTGACCGGGGCCTGGTCGCCCTTGCAGCTGACCGACGCGGAGCTGGTCCGGCTTTGCAAGCTCCTGAGCGGGCGCTCCTGGGCCGACTTTGCCGTCCGGGTCATGGCCCGGACCCCGGGCGCGGTCAAGGGCTGGAGCAGCGGGAAGTCACACCCGCCGCGCTACCTCCGCGAGACGCTGGAGGGCATCGCCCGCCGCGCGCACCAGGCGGGGCGGGTGGCGGCGCTCCTGCCCCTCGTACGTCGCGAGGCCGAGCGTCTCCAGAAAGGCATACGCCTCAGCGATCCCCCCCCGGCCATATAGCACCCCGGCCAGCCGGCAGCGGGCGGCGTACAGGAGCTGCTCCTGGACGTGCCGCCATGCCTCGAGCCGGCTCGGCGCGTTCCGACGGATCTCGTCCAGCGTCCGGCCCCGCAGCGCCT
Organism: Gemmatimonadota bacterium; assembly: GCA_025361465.1. Lineage (GTDB taxonomy): Bacteria > Gemmatimonadota > Gemmatimonadetes > Gemmatimonadales > GWC2-71-9 > Palsa-1233. Next base: position 266 of record JANYAG010000005.1, on the reverse strand, counting down.
CGAATTCCTTGAGGCCCTGCGGGCTCTTCGTTTCCCACTTGCCGATCACGAGCGTCGAGTCCCGGCCCGGGATCCAGAGCTCGAGGTCGGCCTGCCCCCGGGTCTGCCGAGTCCCGCCCCGATCGCTGACGAACTTCCCCGCCGCCTGGTCGAAGTGGCCCCGGACGCCCTGGGAGACCTTCTGGACGTCGATGCCGACGGCGGTGAACAACCGCCGGAGCTGGATCTCGATCGCCTCCTCGGGCCCTGGGCGGCTCACCGGGACC
>JANYAG010000034.1 GCA_025361465.1 Gemmatimonadota bacterium | reverse complement strand
TGAGGAGGTGGTGCCGGTCGTCGACCTGCGCCGCCTGCTCGGACTTCGCGACGGCGTCTCGCCGGCGCGGCGCCCGGCGATCATCATCGAAGCGAACGGCCAGCGTATTGCCCTCCTCGCCGACACCGTGCACGCCCAGGTGGACGCGGTTGTGCAGCCGCTGGAACGACCGCGCGGGATTCCGCGCTGGGTGACCGGGGCGGCGGTGCTCGACGATGGCCGGCCGGCGTTGATGCTCGATCTGGCGGGTGTGGTGTAGGAGAGGCATGAGAAGCGAGCAGCGAGGAGCGAGATTCGATGAGCGCTCCTCGCTCCTCCCGAGTGCGACAGCGATTTCCGTTGAACTGACGAGGACACCATGACCACCCCGAACGATCTCGACTCGCTCCGTCGCGACGGCCTCCGCGAAGTGGCCACCATCGGTGCGGGGCACGCCGCGACGGCGCTGTCGCAGCTCACCGACCGCCGCATCATGATCTCGGTGCCGAACGTCCGCCGCGTGGTCTATGGCGAGCTGCCGGCACTGCTCAACAGCTTTGGCGATCATGTGGCGATCGTCTCGATGCGCATGCTCGGCGATCTGACCGGGCGCGCCCTGCTGGCGTTCTCCGAAGACGATGCCGGCCGGTTGTGCGACATGATCCTTCGTCGCCCGTTGGGACCGCCGCGCGTCCTGGGTGAACTGGAGCAGTCCGGCCTCAAGGAAGTGGGCAACATCGTCTGCTCCGCCTATCTCACGGCCCTCAGCAACTTCATGCAGATGATGCTGCTGCCCTCGGTGCCGTCGCTCACCATGGGGCGGACCACGCAGGCGATTGCGTCGACCGTGGATCCGAACGAGACCGATCATGACCTGGTCTTCTGCGTCGACACGGCGTTCCGCGCCGAAGGGCGCGAAGATCCTCTGACGGGTGCGTTTCTGCTGATGCCCGACTCGGTGTCGGTGCGGGCCATTCTCGAGGCGATCCGGCTCGACTGACATGACCGCTGTCCGTCCGCCCGATGGCGTGGTGGTCGCCGCGCTGGCGCGGCGGCTCGGTGCGGCCGATCCGGCGACGCTTGGCAACCTGGCCTGGTTCGCCGGTCGGCGCGGAGCGCACCCCGAGGCGCTGGATGCGGCGCGCCGGGCGGTGGCGATGCCGCACGCCCCGCTCGCCGCCTGGCGCGCGCTCGAGCGACTGGCGGGTGGGCGCAGCGATGGGCTGGTGCTTGCCATCACAGTCGATCCCCAACGCGCCGCCCCTGGCGCGGGGCATCCCCTCGCCGCGGCGGTGATGGCGCACCGGCAGGCCTCGCTGGCGGTGGCCGAGGCCTGCTATCGCGCGGCCCTGGCCGATCCGAGCACCGCGATTGCCGCCTGGAACGGGCTGGCCGTGCTGCACGAGCAACGCGGTGAACGTCGCGCGGCCGACGATGCGTGGGATCGCTGTCTTCCCGTCAACGATCAACCCTCGGTGCACAATCGCGCGCTGTCGTGGCTCCGCCGTGGCGAGTCGGCGCGCGCACGCACGCTCTTGGCCGGCTGGATCGGGAGGGCGACGCCGCACGCGGCACTGCTCTATCTCGCTGGTCTGGCGTCACTCGGTGATGACGATGCCGGCATCGCCGCGCCATTTCTCCAGGCGGCCATCACCGCCGATCCCGACCTTGCCCGGGCGCACTTCACCCTGGGGCTGGCATGGGAGCGCCTGGGAGAGCACGGCCGGGCCCTCGGCGCGATCCGTCACGCCCTGCTGCTCTCGCCCTGGTACGTCCCGCAAGTCTGGTTGCTGGAACTCGAACCCGGGGGCGCGCCAATTGAGCTCCCTGCGGAGGCGGGCGAGCGGGACGGCCTCGGTTCCACCGACGAAGTGCTGCTGCTCCTGGGCCGGTCGTTGCTCGAGATGACCCATCTCGGCGAAGCGATGGCCGTGTTCGACCAGGTGCTGGCGCGGCAGCCGACCCAGACCGCCGCACTCTTCCATCGCGGCGTGGTACTCGCGAAGCTGCGGCGCTACAACGAGGCGCTCGAGGATTGGGAGACCGTCGGCCGGGTGGATCCCGACGGGCCGCTGGGTGAGATGAGTCGTCGCCATGCGCGGTCGGCGCGGCAGCTCGCGTCCCTCTTCGCGGCCGGTTGATTCATGCACGGACCGTTGAACGAGATCGGCCTGGTGGAGGTGCTCCAGTTGCTGGAACGCGGGCGCCGCAGCGGCGTCCTCCGGGTCGTTGGCCCCGACCCGGCGGCGCTGCGCACGTTGCGGCTGCGCGAGGGGCGCGTGGTGGCGCTCGAGCCGGATGCCGGGGACGACGCCCTCGACGCGGCCCTGCTGGCGCGCCACCTCGCGATTGCCGACGCGACCGCTCCGGAACTCGGTGCCGGCGCCCTGCCGACCGCGCTGCGCGAGGCGTTGCGCGGTCAACTGGCCGTGCGGGCACTGGACGCCATGCTCCATTGGTCGCGCGGCCGCTTCGACTTCGCCGAAGAGGGCGTGGTGGCCGGGCCGCTTGATCTCACCACCGACTCGCTCGTCCTGCAGGTGGTCGATGCCGAATCGCGTCGCGTCGAGCTCGCTTCGGCGCTGGATGGCTTCCTGGCGGTGCCGGTCTTCGCCACCGCCGACCTGATCGCGAACGGACCGCCGGTGGCGCTGGCGCCACTGGACTGGCGGGTGCTCGACGCCATCGATGGGGGACGGAATGTGGCGGCGATTGCGGCGTCGCTTGGCGAGTCCATTGAGGACGTGGCGGAACGCGTTCAGGCGCTGGTGGCCGCCGCTATACTTGTGTTGCAGTCCGCACCACGAAACGTGACGCTGGACGCGCGTGCGGCGATCGAGGCGGGACATTACGAAGACGCGGTGGTGCTGCTCACTGGGCGCGTCGCCGGGTCGCCTGGGGATGGCGAGGCGTGGCATGCCCTGGGACTCGCCCAGGTTGGTGCAGGACGCTTTGACCTCGCCATCGAGGCGTGGGAAGCGTGGGGCGCGGCGTCGCCATCGCGCGCGAAGGAAGCAGCGGCGTTGCAGCAGGCTGCGCGGACCATGCTGGAGGCCTTGCACGAGACTCGTGACTGATCCCCCGACCGTGTCACCCACGCGTCCTCAGGGCCTCGCCTTTCTCGAACTGGGCGAGCGCCTGCGCCAGCGTGGCCAGCTTGAAGCGGCCGCGATGGTCGCCACGGCCGGCCTCGCCCACTATCCCGCGCTTGCCGATGCGCACGATCTGCTCGGGCGCATTCGCGCCGATCAGGGTGAGGATGCGGGGGCGATCGCCGCCTGGCATGCTGCCCTCGAGTGTGATCAGGGACATGTCGGGGCCCTCAAGGGGCTCGCCTTCGTGGCATTTCGGGCGCGCGATTTCTCCGCCGCCGAGCGCTATCTCGAACTGGCCGTGGGCGAGTCGCCGCACGACCCCTCGCTGCTGGCGGCGCTCGATCGGGTGCGGGCGACCCAGCCGGCCGCGACGCCGGACGCGGCGCCGGCACTCGCCGACCTGTCCAGCGGTCTGCTGTTGTTCGATGCGCAGGGGATGCGCCTGACGGGCGGGGTCGGGCCGGGCACGAGCGCGGACACGGCTGACGCCGCGTCCGCCGAGGGCGCCGGCCTGGCGCGTGAGGCTTCGCGCGTCACTCGGCTCCTCGGGCTCGGTGAGTGGCAGTACCTGCTGGTCGAGGGCACCGAATTCCGGTTTGCCGTGCTGCCGATTGCCGATGGCGCCACGCTGCTGGTTTCCCGGCCAGGTACCACGCCGTCAGGCCGGCTGCTGGCGATGGCGAGTCGCGCCGGGATCGCTGCGCGCCACTGGCTGGAGCGACTGACGTGAGCCTCGAGCGCTGGCAGCAGATCCTGCGCGAGATTACCGGCGTTCCCGGGGTGCGCGGTGCGCTGATCGTTTCGGCGGAAGATGGCCTCGTCGTGGCGGAGTCAGCGATGGAGCACGTCGCCACCAGTGATGTCGCCGCGCTCGCGGCGGCCCTCGTCGTGCGCGCCCGTCAGACGGCGCACGTCGCGCACGGCGCGCCGCCGCGCAGCGTTCACCTTGCCGCCTCGGGCGGTGTGCTGCTCGCGATGGCGGGCCCTGATCCGCTCTGGCTGGTCGCGCTGGCCGACTCGCGCGCGGAACTCGGCCGGTTGCGCGTCCTGCTTGGCGATTTCGCCGTGTCACTCGCCTGATGCGCGTCCTGGAACCGTGGGTCACCGATCCTCTGGTGGAGTTCGTGCGAGAGTCGTCGGCGCGCGTGGCGCTGGTGATGACCAGTTCGGGGCAGGTGATTGCCCAGCACGGCTTCACCCGCTCCCTCGATGTCATGGCCGCGGCCGCGCTCGGCGCCGGCATCCTGGCCACCACCAGTGAACTGGCGCGATTGATGGAGCACGGCGGCGATTTCGGCGCCGTGGTGCATCAGGGGGACCGCGAGGGCGTCTGGCTTGGCGGCTTCGATACACCTCGGGGGCGCTGGATCGCGCTCGCGGTGTTCGGGCGCGAGTCTTCGATCGGCCTGGTGCGGCTCTTCTTCGATCGCTTCGCCGCGCAAGTGTCGGCGGCGGCGCCGCCACCCGTGGCAGTGCGCGAAGTGCTGGCCGAAGGCTTCGAGCGGGAACTCGACCAGTCCCTGCGCGCCCTGTTCGGGGGGACGTGAGCATGGCGCACTGGCACACCGAGGCGAAGGAGATCACGGCGACTTTCGCCATCGTCGGTCCGGCACGCTCGGGCAAGAGCTCCGTCCTCCGTTGCGTGTTCGACCGAATCGCGCCGGCGCGGCGCGGGGTCCTCGCCCCGAGCGGCACCGGCCCGGCCGCAGGCCCGCTGCTCGACTGGCTCCCGCTGGATCTCGGCCAGCTCGGCGGCTGGCACGTACAGGTCCACCTCTACGCGATCCCGCTGGTTGCGCATGCCGATGCGACACGCCGGGTGGTCCTCACCGATGCCGACGGGGTGCTGTTCGTGACCGACTCGCAGGCGTCGCGGCTGGAAGACAATGTCGTGGCGTTGCGGGACCTGCGGGATCAGCTCGCGGCCCGCCCCGCCCCCGGCCTGGCGCCGATGATGGTCTACCTGCACAACAAGCGGGACCTCCCGGCCGAGCTGCTGCTGTCCGCGGCGGCGCTGGACGAGGCGATCAATCCCGAAGGGGCGCCGAGTTTTGAATGCGATGCCCTGCGCGGCGTTGGCGTGCTGGAGGCGCTGCACGCCAGCGTGACCCTGGTGATGCGCCGCCTCGTGCCTCGCGCGGGCGCGGCGTCATGAGCGCGACATGCTGAATCCCCACTCACGCTTCGACTCCTTCGTGGTCGGATCGTCGAACCGGTTGGCGGCCACTGCAGCGAAGGCGGTGGCGGAAGCCCCCGGTGCGGCGTACAACCCGCTGTTTGTCTACGCGCGGCCAGGGCTCGGCAAGACCCATCTGCTCATGGCCATCGGCCACGAAGCGCAGGCGATCGATCCGGCGCGTATCGTCGAGTATGTCACGGTGGACGATTTCGTCGAGGCCTACCACGCCGCGCTCGCCGCTGGGCAGGCCGACGCGTATCGCCGACGCTTCACCAATGCGCACCTGGTGCTGCTCGACGACGCCCAATTGCTCAGCGACCAGCGAGAGCTGCAGTCGGAACTGCTGCGCCTCATCGATGTGCTCACGGCGGCGGACCGCCAGATCGTGCTCGCCGGAGACCGGCCGCCTGAGGAGATTCAGTCGCTCGACGAACGCCTGATCCGACGCTTCGCGGGTGGCCTGGTGATCGACATCGGTGCGCCGGACTACGAGACCCGCCTGGCGATCCTCTCCCGGCGCGCCAAGGAGCGGCAAGTCGCGTTCGCCCCGGAAGTCCTCGCCATGGTGGCCGAAATGCCGATCGGCACGGTGCGCGAACTGCTCGGGGCCCTCAATCGCCTGATCGCGCAGCAAGCCGTTCAGGGTGACGCGCTTTCCGCCCATGAGGCGCGCGTCCTGCTGGCCGGGCTGGGTCACGCCAAGCAGGTCGACGCGCAACCGGCCAGTGGCCTGCCCGCCGCGACGGAGGACGCACCGCCTCCGATCGTCGAGGAGCGACCCGCGATCATCGCGGACACCGACGAGTTTGCCGATTTCCTCTCCGACTTGTCCACGGCGGTCTCCCAGCAGGTTGACCGCTGGCGCCAACGGGTGACCGAAGCGACCCTGCGCTACGCGGGCGAAGGATTCCGCACGGCCCGACTCGAGGCCTTGCTGGTCGCCGACATGACGGTCGACCCGGAGGAGGCGCTGGCGGGGTTCGAGCACGACGTGATCCGGTTGCGCGAGCTGCAGACGGAACTGGCCGAGCTGGCGCCGACGATGCTGGGCGAGGCGGCGCTGCACGACCCGGATCGGGTGGCCGACGCCGAAGCCGTGGTCAGCGACGCGCGCGAGGCCGGCGAGCCGCTGCCGGGTCCGTCATCGCGCTTCACGCTGGAACTGTTTGCCGAGGGCCCCGCCTCGCGCGCCGCCGTCGAGGCGGTGCGGGCGGCGGCACAGTCCCCCGGCCAGCGCTACAACCCGCTGATGATCGTCGGCAAGTCTGGCGTGGGGAAGACGCACCTGCTGCATGCCTTCGGGCACGCGCTGCGCACCGCGGGGCTGGCGCGGGTGGCGGTCTTCGATGCGGCGAAACTGGTGGACCAGATTGTCGTCGCGTTGGGTGACGGCAGCATCGCCCGCTGGCGCCAGCGTCTCCGCCGGGCCGACGCCTTGCTGATCGATGACGTGCAACTGCTCGCTGGAAAGGACCGGAGCCAGGAGGAGCTCTATCTCCTCTATAACATCCTGCTGGAATCGGGACGGCAGATGGCCTTCACCGCGAACGCCGCACCGAACCAATTGACCGGTTTCGAGCCGCGTTTGGCAACGCGATTGGCGGGGGGCCTGGTGCTCGAGCTGGGCGTTCCCGAGCGCGAGGCGCGGGTGCGCGAAGTCGCCCGACTCCTCGGCGCGCTCGCCGCAGAGCCCGACCTGATCGATTACCTCGCCTCCCGTCCTGCCGGGTCGCTGCGCGAGGTTCAGCAGTTGGTGCAGCGGTTGCTGGCGGCGGCAGAGTCGCGACAGACGCCGCTGACGCTCGATTCCGCCCGGCTCATGCTGGAAGGTGCGCCGGCCGATGTCCCGCGCCTCGGACGACGGGGCAACGGCCTGCTCGCCCCTGGCAGTGGTGCGATTCGCTCACGGGAAAAGATGATCGGCACCTGGCCCGACATCGCCGAACGCCTGCTCGAGGAGTGGGGCTGATGGCGATCAAGGGTTCGCTCAAGGAGGCCTCGCTCCCGGATGTCGTGCAGCTGCTTTACCTCGGCCGGCGCACGGGCTGCCTCTCGGTCGCCAACGAACGCAACTTCGGCTCGATCTGGTTCGATGATGGCTGGATCGTGTTCGCGGGGATGCTCGCGCGCGGAGATCGGCTTGGCGAACGACTCGTCGCCGCGGGGCGGATCTCGCCCGAGCAACTCGAGCAGGCGATTGCCACCCAGGACGCGGTTCCCGGAAAGCTCGGCGCGGTGCTGGTGCAGCTCGGGTTCCTCACGCTCGAGGAACTTCAGGCGGAACTCCGCCGTCAGGTCGAAGGCACCGTCTACACGCTCTTCACCTGGACCAGCGGCACCTTCTCGTTCGACGCCGGTGTCACGCCCGACGAGGGCGAGGGGATGATGCGGCTTAATCCCGAGGGGCTGCTCCTCGAGGGCGCCCGGCGGGTGGACGAGTGGAGCGTCATCGCCAAGAAGATCACCTCGCTCGATGCGATCTATGCCCTCGACGGGGATTCGCGGGTCGATCCCGTGGCCGGCGCGCCCCTGGTTGCGATCGAACAGCGCATCCTTCCGCTCGTCAACGGCGTGCACACCGTGCGGGCGATCATCGATGCCACCGGGTTGACCGACTTCGAGGTGTGCCGCGTCCTCTTCTCGCTGTTGTCGGCTGGCAAGCTGCGGCGCATCGCCACAGCCGCTCCCGCCGCCCCGCGGCAGGATGTTGCCCGGCTCGAGGAGCACCGCAATCTCGGCATCGCTTTCTATCGCACCGGCATGTTCACCGAGGCCGAACGCGAGTTCCGTCGCGTCGCCGAATTGCGTCCCGGCGATGGCGAGGCGCCCTTTCATCTTGGCCTGATTGCCCTGCGGCAGGCGCGCTGGCTGGAGGCGCTGGATTATTTCCGGCAGGCCGCCGACCGGGCCGGTCCCCGTCCGGCGGTGTTGCACAACCTGGCGCTGGCCCTGGAATCGCTCGGACGATTCGATGAGGCGGAGGCCGCCTTGAGCGCGGCCATCGCACGCGCGTCCGCCGACAGCCGGCTCTGGATCGGCTGGGGATTGCTGGCGCTGCGGCGCGGCGAGCCGAAACTTGCACTGGAGCGATTCGACCGGGCCGGGGAGTTGCTGGGCGACAGCGTGCGTCCCGCTCGCTGGTTCTGGGGCACCGGCTGGGCGCAGGCGCAGAGCGAAGCGTGGCCCGATGCGATCACCACGGTGCGCGCCGGGGTGACGGCGTATACCGACCATCCGGTGCTGCGCACCACCCTCGGCGTCCTGCTCGAGATCAACGGCGATGTGGCGGAGGCCGAATCCCACCTGCGCCATGCGCTCGGCGAGGACCCGACCATTCCGCAGGTGTCGAAGAACCTCGGTGACCTGCTCTATCGCTCCGGTCGTTGGGATGAAGCCGAGGAGGCGTACGAACGCGCCGCCAAGCTGGCACCGGCGCTGGGCGACGACATCTACTTCAAGCTTGGCAACCTTGCCTGCCGCCGCGGGGACCTCCCGCTGGCGAGACGACATTGGGAAGCGGCGCTCGCGATCAATCCCGATCATGCCCTCGCGCGGGCCAACCTCGCCGGGTCAGGAGCCGTGCCGTGAGCGAGGAGCAGATCCGCACCCTGCGCACGGAATTCAACCGGCTGGCGAGCCTGCTCGACCGACCGGTGACCCCGGCACAGCGCGCCGAGGTGAAGGTCGCGATCGTGTCGCTGTTCAAGCGAACGGAAGCGGCCATCGCCGAACTGGCATCGTTCAAGGAAACCATCCGCGAGCTGGTCGATCGCTTCAAGGCGCTGCCAGGAGATGCGCCCGGCCAGACCGTTCGGCATGATCACCTGGGCGCCTCGACCTATATCGACAAAGGTTGGAGCGAACTCGCGGCCGCTCGCTGGACGCAGGCCGAGGCGTTGTTGCGGCAGGCGTTGACGTTCGACAGCGAGAACAGCACGGCGCAGGCCCTGCTCGGTTGGGCGCTGCTCCACCAGGATCGGAGTGATGAAGCACTGCAGCTCTGCCTGCAGGTGCTGCTGCGCGAGCCGGAACATGGGCTCGCGCGGGTTGCCGTCGGGGCGATCTGCCTGCGCAAGGGAATTCTGGGGGAGGCGATTGAGCACCTGACGCGCGCCGCCTCGCGACCGGGTGATGCGCGTGCCGTGCTCTATGCCAACTTCTGGCTCGGAGTGGCCTACCTCGAGCGCGACATGCTGGCCGATGCGGTGGAATTCCTGCGCCGCGCGGTCACGCTGGGGCCGAACCTCGCGGAGGGCTGGCTCGAACTGGGGCGGGCGCTCTGGTTCCAGGAGAAGCTCGTCGAGGCACGCGAGGCCTGGACGGTTGGCTCAGGATTGCGGCACTCGCCGTTCGCCGCGCGCTCGCTGTCGCTGCTGGAAACCGTTGCCGCGGGAGGATCGCCACCACGCGCCCACTCGCTCTGATCGCTGCCTTGTTGCTCCAGACTGGGGCATCGGCGCCGCGACCGGAGCTGATGCGTCTCCAGGTGGGCAGCATCTCCGTCATTGTCCCGGCCGACCGGCAGGCGATCGGCATCGCCCTCGGCGAGGCCGCCGATCAGATCCATGATTGGGTCGGCTTCGGCCGGGTCGAGGTCGGCGAGTTGACCCTGGCGATCGCTCCCGACCGGGCGACTTTCGCCCATTGGGCGGCTGGCAGCGTGCCGAGTTGGGGAGCGGGGTTGATGGTGCCCTCAACGCATCTGGTGGTGGTGCGGCTTGACGGGGGTGATCCCTACCAGACCCTCCGGCACGAACTCGCCCATGTCGTGCTGCACCGGAAGATCGCCGGGCGAGTGCCACTCTGGTTCGACGAAGGGTACGCCTCGTTCGCCTCGGGCGAATACGGCCGCATGGCAGCACTTCGCCTCAATTTCGCGGTGGCGGCAGGCCGGGTCCCTGACCTGCGGGCCCTGGACGCGCTGCTGCGGGGGACCGATGGTGAAGCGGAGGAAGGCTACGCCATGGCGGCGTCAGCAGTGGCGGACCTTGCGCGCCGGAACCCGTCGCGACGACTCGAACCGATCCTCGAGCGGCTGGCCAGCGGGATGCCATTCAGCGAGGCGGTGCGGACCACCACCGGGCTCGATGTTGACCAGTTCGACGAGGCGTGGCACCGGAGGGTGCGGCAGGAATACAACTGGTTGATGTGGCTGGGTACCGGAGGGGCGTGGCTGATCCTGACGCTCCTGCTGAGTTGGGCCGCAGCCTCCCGTCGCCGGCGGGAACGTCCCCGGCGTGCCCTGCTGGACATCGGCTGGCCCGCGCCGCCAGATAACGAAGAGATTACAGAACCTCAACTTACGCCCCCTCCGCTTGACCGAACGTAGTCCCGGCGCTAGCCTCCACCCGATGCCAACCACCGATTCCAAGGGCCATGGCCCCGCTGTGCTCTTCACCGGGCGAAATTTCCTGCTCGTGGCGGTCGCCCTGGCGACAATCGGTGCGGGATATGCCGTCCTCGTGGCCGGCTCGGCGAGCGCAGCGGCGGTGCTGCTGGTCGCGGGATATTGCGTGCTGTTCCCGCTGGCCCTGCTGGCGTAAGTCCCCGGGCGCCGGGCGAATAGCTCAGTTGGTTAGAGCGCCTGCCTTACACGCAGGAAGTCGGGGGTTCGAGTCCCTCTTCGCCCATCGAGTTGTGGGGGGGACCCGGCGACGGTCGTCATGATCTATAGGAACTACTGCACAGGAGCCTTGCGGATGCTGCATCAGGTGATGTCTCTCACCCTTCTGGCCACGATGACGACGGCCATCCCCGCGGTACCCCAGGGTATCCCGAGGGGCGCGACGATCACCGGCCAGAGCCGCGGGGCGGCGCAAGCCACCAGGGTCTTCGTCGGCAATCCGTATGTCGCGTTTGCCACGCTCGCCGATTCGTCCGCAGCCGTGCTGGTCGGCAATGCGCTGCGGGATCGGTTGGATGGACGGATTGGCAGCGAACTGGCCGTCATTCCGCGTCAGGAGATGAACACCGACCTGATGACGTACGGCTATTCACCCAACGCCATCCTGACGCTCGGCAGCGCCCTCTCGCTCGGCAAGCAGATGTCAGCCCGGATCTTCGTCACCAGCGTGATGACCAAGACGAGTAACGGTGGCTGGTCCATCGTCATCCGGGTGAGTGGCCTGAATGAGGACGCGGGGCAGGTCGTGCGCAACACGACGGCCGCAGGTCAGCCGCTGCCGGATTTTGGTTCGAAGAGCGCGGATCTGGTGATCCCGGTGATCCTGGCCCACAAGGAAGCCAAAACGTGCGTCGACCTGGCCGCGACCAAGCCGGACAAGGCGGTTGAGGCCGCCAACAAGGCCCTCAAGGCGATCCCGAACTACGGCCTGGCGGAATATTGTCTGGCGACCATGGCGCTGAAGAAGGACGAGAAGGGTGCCGAGGCGGCGCTGCATTTCGAGAATGCGGTAAAGGGCGACCCGGCCTCGCTCACGGCCTGGAGCCAGCTCGCGATCATTCACCAGAAGCAGAACGATTCCGCCAAGACCGTCGCGGACTACCAGTCGATGCTGCGTGAGGAGCCGACCAACGCCGCGCTGGCGAAAGAAGCGGTCAACGTCTTCCGCAAGTACCACCGTCCGGACGCCCTGAAGGACCTGGTGAAGGAGCAGAAGAAGATCGACCCGACGAATACCGATTGGTACGACCTCTCGGCTACCGGCTGCCTGCAGGACAACGACTACCCCTGTGCCCTCTCCGAAATGGAGCAGATCTGGGTCCTCGACTCGTCACGGGCCGACAAGGACTATTTCAACAAGATCATCTTCATCTCGAAACAGAAGCCTGATACCCATGCGTACGTGAAGTATGCAAAGCTCGGTCAGGCCAAATTCCCGACCGACGTGGACATCGGCGGAGAGCTTGCCCAGGCGTATGTCATGGCCGGGCAGACCGATTCCACCGTGGCCGTGACGAACCGCCTGATCGCGCTCGATGCGCCGGGCCAGATCGCCAACGTGCTGATGGTCGTCAAGTCGCTCGTCGACGCGAACCAGACCGAGAAGATTCTCCCGTTCACGAACTACTTCCGCAAGTTCGGGGACGATGATGCGAAGTTCAAGTTTGCGGGCCTTGGTTTCCAGGGACAGCAGGCGATGTATCAGGCGTTTGCGAAGGACACTACGACGCCGCATGCCGCCTACGGGCGCGTCGAGCTGATCGGTGATTCGCTGCTCGCGGCCGGAACGACTCGTACCACGGTGACCGAGCCCATCAACCTGTTCATCGGGCTGGCGGCCTATCAGCAGATCTTCCCGCTGCAGCAGCAGTTGCAGACGCAGAAGACCTGTGATCTGGCCAAACAGTACGACGCCCTGCTGGCCAAGGCGGAGCCGTCGCTCACCCTGGTTGCCAACGGGAGCAACGCCCAGCTGTCGGGGATCGCGAAGCCGCTGCTGACCAACGTGACCAGCGCCAAGCCGTACGCGGCGGCCCAGATCAAGGCACTCTGCACCCCGTAGCCCTCGCTTCGGCGGCCCGACACGATTAGCTTCGCGTCCGGCCGGTCGGGGGCTGTAGCTCAGCTTGGTTAGAGTGCCGCACTGTCACTGCGGAGGTCGCGGGTTCGAGCCCCGTCAGCCCCGTCGCCACCCTGTCCGATTCCGGACAGGGTGGTTTTTTTTCAGGGATCCCATGACCACCAGCTATCACACGCCCGTCCTGATCGACCCAGTGCTTGATCGGGCCCGCGGCGCCCGGCGCGTGGTCGATGCCACCCTCGGCCATGGGGGCCATGCCGAAGGGTTCGCGCGTGGCGGGGCGGAGATCCTTGGCATCGACCGCGATCCCGATGCGATCGCCACGGCCCGCGCCAGACTCGGGGAGGCCCGGGTGACCTATCTCCAGGCGCCCTATGCCAGTGACGACGCACTGGCGGCGGTGGCAGGGTTCCGGCCCGACTTCGTCCTGCTCGATCTGGGGGTCTCCTCCCGGCAGCTCGACGATGCCTCGCGCGGCTTCACCTTTCGTCCCGGCGCCCCCCTCGACATGCGGATGGGGCCTGATGCCCCCACGGCGGCCGAGTGGCTGGCCGGGGCAGGTGAGGAGGAGGTGGCCCAGGCGCTGCATGATTTTGGTGATGAACCCCGAGCCCGGCGGATGGCGGCGGAAATCGTCCGGCGGCGGGAGCGCTCGCCGTTCCTTACCAGCGACGACCTGGTCAATGCCATCCGGGCCGTCCTGGGCGCTCGCAGTGGTCCAGGCGACTTTGCCCGGCTCTTCCAGGCGGTCCGGATCGCGGTCAACGACGAACTTCCCGGCCTGGCGCGGGCCCTGCCGGCGTTTCGAGACGCGCTGGTGGACGGCGGGACCCTGGCGGTGATCAGTTATCATTCGGGCGAGGATCGGTTGGTGAAGGGGGCGTTTCGCGGCTGGAGCGTCGCGTGCGTCTGCCCACCGGGACTGCCGCAATGCGTCTGCGGTCATGTCTCTCTCGGGGAGGCCGAACCTCGACGTGCGATCGTTCCGTCCGCGGAAGAGGTCGCCGCCAATCCGCGCTCGCGCAGCGCCAAGCTCCGTTTCTTCCGGGTTCGCCATGCAGGTTAAGGGTCGCTACCTCGTGATTGGGTGGACGATGGTGTTTCTCACGGTCGCCGGGGCCATCGTGCTGCGGACGCACCGTGGTTTCGAGACCCAGGACCGGCTCCGTCGCGTGCGGGACAGTGTGCAGGCGATGCGCGCCACCCGCGACAAGGTGCGTCGCACGATCGGCACACTCGAGAGTCGCGCGG
>JANYAG010000030.1 GCA_025361465.1 Gemmatimonadota bacterium | reverse complement strand
GACATCCACGATGGTTGGGGTGGCGGAAAACGCTTCGCGCCAGCTGAACTCGCCACGGGTCTCCAGCAGCAATTCAATGCGACGCGCGGCACCCTCGACGTCGAGCGGGCGCGTAATCACCCGGTGCAGCACGGGCGAGGGAATGTTGTTCACCACCCTCTCCACGGCGATCAGCAGGTCCATCATGTCGAGCGTGAGGGGCAGCGGCGGGAGTTCCGGCGGCGGCGGCAGGTAGCCCCGGGCGAGCCGCAACGACCGGCGCTCCGCCTGCCCTGCCATCCATCGCGCAATCTCCTTGATCTGCTGATACTCGAGCAGGCGGCGGACCAACTCCGCCCGGGGATCCTCCCAGGCGTCGTCGCTGCCGCCACGCGGCATCAGCATCTGCACCTTGAGGCGGATCAACCGGCCAGCCATTTCGAGATAGTCGGCCGCCTGGTTGAGGCGCAGGGCATGAATCACCGCCAGGAACTGGTCGGCCACCCGGGCGATCGGAATATCGGCGATGTCGATCTGCTCTTCCCACACCAGATGGAGGAGGAGATCGAGCGGTCCGTTGAAGCCCTCGAGCGCGACAACGAATCCGGCCAGATTGCCGAAATCTCCCGCAGCGGGCTGCTCTGGCGTCCTGGTCATCGGAGAAAGATGTTCCATCCATCACCGACAGCGAAGGGGAGCGCCAATCTGAGAATGACGTCCCGCCCAAATTCCGCGGGCAGCAGAAGGGTGTTGAGGAGACCTGGGGCGAGGAACATCAGCGCCATCAAGGGGAGGAAGCCGAAGCGCTCAATCGCCCGGTACCGTGCGCCAAGGTCGGCCGGCAGGGCGTGGTAGAGCAGCCGGGATCCGTCCAGCGGCGGGATCGGGATCAGGTTGAAGGAGGCCAGGATGAGGTTGAGATGGATGCTCCACACCAGCATGCGTTGGGTGGTGTCCGCCGTGGATGTCCCTGCCCCGCCAAGCACGTTGTGGACCCAGCCGACCAGGATGAAGAGCACGCCGCTTGCGATTGCGATCAGGAAGTTGGTCACGATCCCGGCACTGGAGACAATCAGGTCACCCCGGACGTAATTCCGGAAGTTCCGGGTGATGACAGGGACCGGCTTGGCCCCACCGAAGGTGAAGCGACCCCCGGAGAGGACCCAGAGAAGCGCCGGCATCCCGATCGTCATGAACGGGTCGATGTGCGGCAGCGGATTGAGGGTCAGCCGCCCGAGTTTTTGCGCGGTATCGTCACCCTGCCGAAGCGCGGCCCAGCCGTGGGCGAATTCGTGCGCCACCAGGGCAAAGAGCAGCATCGGGAGGGCGAGGAGGAAGTCCTGCAGCAGGGGACGCACTCCGAGGCGGGAAGAGGGCTGAAACTAGCCACTCGACCGGGGGCCCGTCAAAGTCGGCTGGCTTCCCGGAGCTTGTCGGGATGGCGTCGGCCTGCTATGCTAGAGGGCTTGTTCCGGGGGCGATGTCCCCCTAGTCATGACCCGACGCCGAGGATGTCCGTGCCGCGCATCAAGTCCGCCAAGAAGCGCATGCGCCAGACCAAGACCCGTACCGCCCATAATCGGGCGGCTCGGAGCGAACTGCGCACCGTGATCAAGAAGGTGCGGTCCGCCGGCACCGCCGCCGAGGCACAGGCCGCCCTCAAGCAGGCCGAGTCGATGATCGACCGGGCCGGCCGGAAGAACCTGGTGCATCGGAACACTGCCGCCCGGACCAAGAGCCGCCTCGCCAAGCTGGTCACGACCAAGGGCTGAGTCGGGCGCAAGGGTGTGCAAGCGTGAAGGGCCCCGGCCGTGCCGGGGCCCTTTTCATTGCTGAGGCAGCGGCCCGACGGTGTCCACGAAGATCCGGGTCACCGCGCCGCGGACCTCGGCCAGGCCGGCCATCGACACGGCGCCGTCCCCTGTCCACGAGAGCCCCGCGATCGGGGCCCAGATCGCCCAATCGCGGGTGACCCAGAGCCCACTGGCCATCCGGAAGAACTGCATCTCCCCGCCGGCTGCCTCCTCCGGCATCCACGACGGGAGGTTGCGGTGATTGAAGATCATCGCATGCAGCGAGAGGTCCTTGGCATCAAGCATCAGCTCGCCCCGAATGTCGATCTGCTTCCCCTTCCGCACTGGAGTAAAGCGGACATGGAGGGTGTCGTCCCCCTTCTTCACCCTTGCGAGGGCAAAGCAGTGGCCAGCCAGGAACCAGTCCGAGAAGAGGACCTGCGCGTCGGGGCCGTAGTACTCGCGGCTCCCTTCGTTGCCCGGCTTGAGCTGTCGGCCGAAGCCGAACGCTCGCAGGGTATCCAGCGGGACGCTCCGCACCGGCCAGGTAGCCAACAGGCGGAAGGCGGTATCGGCCGTAATGAAGTTGCTGAAGGGCCCATAGAACGTGTGGGACGTGACGATGGCCACCTGGAATCCGACCTGCTGCGATCGGATCGTGGCGTCAATCACTTGCAGGGCGGTGCGGGAACTTTCGAGCAACTGGCTGAAGACCGCATCGGAGAACCCGGTCTTCCCGCAGAATCGCTGGCGGGCCACGACCACCAGATCCGGCAATCGCACGGAGACCGGCGTCAGGGCGATGTCTGGAAGGGAGAGGACACCTTGCGCAAGCCCAATCGGC
>JANYAG010000001.1 GCA_025361465.1 Gemmatimonadota bacterium | reverse complement strand
GTCGCCGTGATCGGCGGGCACACCTATGTCTTCGCCGCCCGCGATCCGAGTGGTCCGGCGATGATGATCTTCGACGTGACAGGCATCGTGCCATAGCGTGCAGTACCGTTCACTCCACATCTCCCCCTTCCGCGAGCCTGCCGTGATGCGTCGTGCAACCCTCATCGTTTGTGGCGCCCTGCTCACTGCTGTCGGCGGTCTCCCCGCCCAGGGCATCACCGGCTTCTCTCCCGCCGCCGCGGCGCGCCAGCTGAAACTGGAAGTCCGCCTCCGCGCCGTTCCCGATACCGTGACTTCACGCGAGTACACCCACGCCCTCGCGGCCCGACCTCACGTGGCCGGTTCCCCGGCACAGAAGGCGACCGCCGACTATGTCCTGCAGCAGATGGCCTCGTGGGGACTCGACACGTCGCGCGTCGCATTCAAGGTGTATCTGCCCTATCACGATTCGACCTTCGTGGAGCGGGTGACGCCGACCCGGCTCCGGTTGGCGCTCACGGAGCCGCCCGTGCCGGGCGACCCGACCACCGAGCTGCCGCCCTGGCCGGCGATGAACGGCACCTCAGGCAAGGGAGATGTGACAGCGCCGCTGATCTATGTGAACTATGGCCTTCCCGCCGACTATGCGACCCTGGCGGCGCGCGGTCTCTCGGTGCAAGGGAAGATCGCCATCGTCCGGTATGGTCGTTCATTCCGGGGCATCAAGGCGCGTGAAGCGGAAGCACACGGGGCGAGCGGCTTGCTGATCTTCTCCGATCCGCAGGATGATGGATTTCTGCGCGGCGCGGTCTACCCGGACGGCCCGATGCGAAACCCTCAGCAGGTGCAACGGGGTTCGATCTTCAACGGCGATGGCGATCCCACCACGCCCGGCTGGGCCTCGACGATGAACGCGCGGCGCCTGCCCGAAGACTCGCTCGCGGTGTCCCACATTCCCGTCGTGCCGATCGGCTATGGCAACGCCGAACTCCTGATGCGCGACATGGGCGGGGCCACCGTGCCGGACGGCTGGCAGGGTGGCATGAAATTCCCTTACCACCTTGGCGACAGCGTCGTCCGGGCACGGGTGGCAGTGTACCCGGAGCGTGGAGAGCGGGCGTACAAGACGATCTACGATACCTTCGGGACGCTGCGCGGCAGCGAATTTCCCAACGAGATGATTATCGTCGGCGGGCATCGCGATGCCTGGGGCCCCGGCGCCGACGACAACATCTCGGGGATTGTGGCCATTATGGAGGCCGGTCGCGCCTGGGCGGCCGCGGCGAAGGCCGGGTTCCGACCGAAGCGCACCATCGTGTTTGCGACATGGGACGCCGAGGAGTGGGGGCTGGTAGGGTCGACCGAGTGGACCGAGTTGATGCAGGACTCGCTGAAGGCCGGGGCAGTGGCCTACCTGAATCAGGACGAGTCGGCCTCGGGCCGACGGTTCGGTGCCGGCGGCACCTCGTCGTTGCAGGGCTTCCTGCGTGAGGCCACCAAGGCGGTCAAGCAGCCAGGCGACACGGCAACGGTGTACGCCACCTGGGCCCGCAGCGGCGGGGGACGCGGAGGTGCGGCGCCGCGGAGCGGTGAGCCCGCCATGGGAGATCTCGGGGGTGGCTCCGATTTCGCAGGGTTCTACAACTACTTGGGCATTCCCGCGTTGGAGTTCGGATTTGGTGGCCCAGCTGGCTGGTATCACTCAGCCTATGACACGTACACCGCCATGGAGCGCTTCGCCGATCCGGGGTACCTCAGCCACGCTGCGGCAGGGCAGCTCAACGCCGTGCTCGTCGGGCGTCTCGCCAACGCGGACATCCTGCCGTACAGCTACTCCGCACTCGGAGCCTACCTCGGCCAGCTGGTTGGTCGTGCGGTGCGGGCGCCAGATGATGCCGCGCTCGCCGTCGAGTTGTCCGCACTGCGCGATGCGGCCCGACAGCTCGAGGTCGCCGGGAGCCGTTTCGAGGCGCGGCGCGATTCCGTGCTCGCTCCAGTCGCCCGAAGCGATGCGCGATTCGGGCGGGCGAACGCGATCCTCAGGTCGGTTGAGCAGAAGATGACCCGAGCGGAGGGTCTGGTCGGCCGTCCCTTCATGCGCAACTTGGTCTTTGGTTCCGACCGCGACAACGGTTATGCCAATATCCCGTTCCCCGGCGTGGTCGAAGCCCTGCGTGACCATGACCTGCCGCACGCTCGTGTTGAACTGGGCGACCTCACTGCACGGATCCGGGCGGCGAGTTCGGCCGTTGATGCGGCGAGCGCCGCCCTGACGGGGGCGCCCGCGCGGCGGTGAACCGATCGGTGGACGGCTAGAGTCGGGGGAGTGTCACGCCGCGTTGCGCCTGATACTTCCCCTTCTTGTCGGCGTAACTCGTCTCGCAGATGTCGTCGGCGTCGGCTTCGAAGAACAGCACCTGACAGATCCCCTCGTTCGCATAGATACGCGCCGGCAACGGGGTCGTGTTGCTGATCTCGAGGGTTACGTGTCCTTCCCATTCCGGTTCAAATGGGGTGACGTTGGTGATGATCCCGCACCGGGCATAGGTGGATTTCCCGACACAGATCGTCAGGACATCCCTTGGAATCCTGAAGTACTCCACCGAGCGAGCGAGGGCGAAGGAGTTGGGTGGCACCATGCAGACGTCACCCTTCCACTCCACGAAGCTCTTCTCGTCGAACTGTTTCGGGTCCACCACGGCCGAGAGCACGTTGGTGAAGATCTTGAACTCGTCC
>JANYAG010000356.1 GCA_025361465.1 Gemmatimonadota bacterium | reverse complement strand
TCGGCTGGGCGCGCCGCATCCCCGCGCGTCGCTACCCGGACGAACTGGATCGTTCCTTCGGTCGCATCCTCGCGGGTGTGCCGGACCACCACGGGGACGATGTCCAGCGCGGCCAGCGCGTGTAGCAACCCGAGGGGCGGCTCGTCGGGAGACAGCATGAGAATCCGCATCCGACAAAGATGGGGGTGTGATCGTTAACTTTCACAGTATGCGTATCCTGCACCTCGCCAAATACTACTGGCCACGCTCCGGAGGCATGGAGCGGGTGGTGCAGGGATTGGCTGAAGGGGCGGCCGAAAGGGGCCACGAGGCTGAGGTCATCGCGATCACCGCCTTCGGCGACCCACCTCCAGGGAAGCGCCGCCGTACGCCGGTGAAGCGGGCCTGGTCGTTCGCACCGGTCGGCACCCAGGAACTTGCCCCGGCCTACTTGGCTGCGGCTTGGAAGCGGGCGGATGTCATCCATCTTCACCACCCGAACTCCCTGGCCGATATCGCCTACGCGCTAAGGCCTTCCCTGGCGCCCCTGGTGGTCACCCAGCACGCTGACTACCCCTCATTCAAGTACAAGCTGCCGTCGAAGTACGTTCTCTGGCGGGCTGAGGCGATCGTGGTGCCGAGCCGGGCCCACATCGCGCTGTGCTCTGAACTGAGGGGATTCGAGGAAAAGGTGACGGTGATCCCGTTCGGAATTGGTGAGAGGCGTTGGGAGCTTGTCCCGCCACCCTCGCCCGGGAATCCTCCTCGGGCCCTGTTCATCGGGCACCTCCATGCGTTCAAGGGTGTGGATTTCCTGCTTCGCGCCCTTGAACTTGTGCCCAACCTCCGACTGGACATCGTTGGGAGTGGCCCACAGGCCAACAGGCTGCGGACGCTTGCCCGGGCCCTGGCGGTGGACGACCGTGTCAAATGGTACGGCGAGTACCCTGACGAGGACCTGCCAAGGCGGATGGCCGACGCTGACTTCCTGGTACTCCCGTCGGTGAGTGTTGAGGAGATGTTTGGGATGGTCTTGCTCGAGGCGATGGCCGCGGGTCGGCCGGTGATCACGACCGACGTCCCTTCCGGGGTGCGGGAGGTGAACCAGGACGGGGTGACTGGGCTCGAAGTTCCGATGCGCGATATCGGGGCGCTTGCCGAGGCCATGCGCACCTTGGCCGAAGACGCCGAGTTGCGAGATCGGCTGGGCAGGGCAGGGAGGGAGCGGGTGCGGCAGCGATTCTCGCTGGCAGCGATGACCGATGCCCACCTCAAGCTCTACCAGCAGGTCCGGGCTCCCAAGGGCCCAGTGCCTGTGGAAAACTCGCTCACCAAGCGCTGATATCATGGGGTGGGGGGTATCCCACCAGCGTGCTGTTGATAACACGGTGGTTGAAGTGTCGCTCGTAACATCTTGCCATGTAGTGTATTCGGCCCCGTAGCTCAGGTGGTTAGAGCAGCGGACTCATAATCTGAAGGTCGAGGGTTCGAATCCCTCCGGGGCCATGCAGTTGTTTGCCGTACGAAAGGGTGGTATCATATCGCCCCTGCAATTGCAGGGCGATTAGCTCAGCTGGTTAGAGCGCGCGCCTCACATGCGCGAGGTCGGGGGTTCGAGCCCCTCATCGCCCATTCGGCCCGAACCGTCCCGCTGGGTGGGGCTGGGTCGCCGAGTCAGTCCCTGAGTGGAGCCTCCCGGATTGGCTCGGAAAGGTGAACGACAAGCCGGCCGCCATCCCAGTGATGGCGGCCGGCTTGCGTTTGCTTCACCGCCCTGGCCCCGCCAAGACCTTGGCCGGGGCGAATGTTGATAAGTTGGTTGTGGATAACTCAGTTTGGCTCAGCGTTCCTGTCCCATGCCTCCAGTAGCTCATCCCGAGAGACTGTGGCGGTTCCCAGCTTCCCGACCTCTACTCCTGCCGCCAGGTTTGCAAGCCACGCGGCCTCGCCGATGCTCGATTTGGCCCCAAGGGCTGCGGCCATCCAGGCGGTCACGGTGTCCCCGGCCCCAGAGACGTCAAACACTTCTCGGGCGATACTGGGGGCTCGCCGGATCGGCTGGCCTGCCGAGGCCAATGCCATCCCGTCGGCACCGAGGGTCACCAGAAGGTGGTCGACCCCGAGCTTCGCTCGAGTCACCTCGAAATCGCCATCCTCGTCGGTGAATTGTCCGCCTGTGGCGGCCTCAAGTTCACGTCGGTTTGGGGTCAGCAGAGTGGCGCCGCGGCAGGCCAGTAACTGGCTTGGTTTGGGGTCAACCACGACGGGAAGCCCCCGCCGCGTGGCGGCGATGATCAGCTCTTCGATCAGCGAGGTATCGAGCACTCCCTTGGCATAGTCGGAAAGCACCAGGACGTCCGATTCGGACAGCGCACGGTGGGCGGCGGCGAGGATCGCGTCGCGGAACCGGTTCGGGAGGGGATTGGTCACCTCGCGGTCGATGCGGACGACCTGCTGGCCGCGGGCGAGGATCCGGGTCTTGCTGGTTGTTGCCCTGCCAGGCACTGCTATCAGGCCATCGTCGGGGATCGCGAGTGCCGCCAGCTCCCGTCGCAGCACGTCGCCGGGGGGGTCATCGCCCACGACCCCCACCAGATGCGGTCGGGCACCGAGGGCGAGGACATTGGCGGCAACGTTGGCAGCTCCCCCGGGCACGTCCCGCTCGTCCTGGACGATGACGATCGGGACGGGGGCCTCAGGGGAAATCCGCTCCACGTCGCCGAGCAGATACCGGTCCAACATGACGTCGCCCACAATGGCGACCCGGACGCGGCGGAATTCCGCCAGGATGCTGGCCACTCGTGTGCGGCTGACGCTCGGGAGGGTCGCGCTCATTCCTCAAGCTAGCGCCACGGGGATGACGAACGCGATGGGGCACGGGTATCTTGGCCCACCATGTCAAATCTCGCCGTCGTGGCCACCCGCGGCTCCCTGGCCGAATCGGTCCATCAGGTCTCCCTTGCCGTCACGGATCCCGATGGTCGGCTGGTTGCGTTCACCGGCGATCCGGAGCTGGTCACATATTGGCGCTCCGCTTCGAAGCCGTTTCAGCTCTATCCGCTGATCGCTGACGGTGGGGTGGCACGCTTCGGGCTCGACACGCCAATGGTTGCACTCGCGTGCGCTTCCCACAATGCCGAGCCGCGCCATCGCGAGGTCGGGGCGCAGTGGCTCCAGCAGCTCGGATTGCCTGAGGATGCGCTCGCGTGTGGCGGCCATCTCTCGCTCTGGTCGGCGCAGGCTGATGCGATGATCCGTGAAGGCATCGCTCCCTCACCCTTGTGGAGCAATTGCTCGGGCAAGCACGCCGGCATGCTGGCACTCGCTCGGCTCCATGGATGGCCCATCGAAGGGTGCAACGCATTTCCCCATTCGGTGCAGGTCGAGGTGTCGGCGTCGATCGCCGCGTGGACCGGCGTGCCCGAGGCGGACCTGTTGTGGGGCGTCGATGGCTGCACCGCGGCCGCCGTCGCCCTGCCAATCCGTGCGATGGCCGAGGCCTATGCCCGGCTGGGGACGAGCGATGATCCGAGCTTGCGATTGATTCGCGAGGCAATGCTGGCCGAACCGTTCCTGATCGCGGGGACCGACCGGCTTGAGACGGTACTGATGCAGGCATGGCCCGGTCGGGTGATCGCCAAGATCGGCGCCGAGGGCGTCTTCAGCGCGGCCCTCCCCGGGCTTGGACTCGGCCTCACGCTGAAGGTCCATGACGGACACATGAAGGCGGCGGGCGTCGCCCTCGTGGAAGCGCTGGTCGAACTCACGCGGAGGTTTGGCGCCGGGCAGGAGTGGCCCATCAACGCGCTGGCGCCGTGGCATCGACCCGAGATCCTGAACACCCGCGACGTGGTGACCGGAGGGTATACCACCGTGGGAAAGATGACTTTCGCATGAGCACCGTCCTTGACGAGCAGACCGCGGCCCTCGTGAGTCTCGCGGGCGCCATCGCGCTCGGCAAGGAGGGCGAGCTGCGCCAGCGAATCGCCAGTGTGCGGTCGGTCAGCGTCCCGAACCGCTGGGTTGACGAGCTGCTGCTGCAATCCGTGCTGATGGTCGGCTGGCCGCGTGCCTTGGTTGCGGCTGGATTCTGGCGGACGGCCGCAGGACCCGTGGCGGAGGATGGTTCGCGTGAGCTCGACGATGCTGGCGCAGGGGCATGGCGTCAGCGTGGCGAGGCCACCTGCCGGATCGTCTATGGTCGCAACTACGCCAAGCTGCGCCGCAATGTGGCGGCGCTGCATCCGGCGCTGGACGAATGGATGGTCACCGAGGGGTATGGCCGAACACTGTCGCGTCCGGGGCTCGACCTCCGGCGGCGGGAACTCTGCACGGTTGCACAGACCGCCGTTCTCGACACCCCGCACCAGTTGCATTCACACTTGCGCGGGGCATTGCACGCCGGTGCGACGGCCGACGAGGTCGAGGCCGTCATCCACCTGGTCAACCCGCTGTTGCCACACGAGGCTTGGAACGACGTGAAGGCGCTCTGGGACACCGTCCGAGAAGTCTGGAGCGAGAACTGATGAGTTTCGTCGATCTGGTAGTGGTGGAAGTGTGGGGAGGCCGCGGCGGCGACGGGGCGTCGTCGTTCGCGCGTTTCAAGTTCCGGCCGATGGCGGGCCCGGATGGTGGCGATGGTGGAGGGGGCGGTGCGGTCTACGTTCGCGCCGAGAGCAATCTCGCCACCCTGCTCGACTATCGCTATCACAAGACATGGCGCGCTGGAAATGGTGTACTCGGCAAAGGAAAGAACATGACCGGGGCCACCGCACCGGATATCGTCCTCCCCGTGCCACCGGGCACGGTGGTGCAGGATGAGGAATCCGGACAGGTGCTCGGTGAGTTGCTGAAGGTCGGCGACCAGCTGCTGGTGGCTCGCGGTGGTCGTGGCGGGCGAGGCAACGCGCGATTCGCCACGGCGACACATCAGTCTCCGCGCGAGTGGGAAGAAGGCGAGGAGGGTGGCCATCGTCGCCTCGTCCTGACGCTGAAGCTGATTGCCGATGTGGGCCTGGTGGGCGAGCCGAACGCCGGGAAGAGCACCCTGCTGTCGGTGGTGAGTGCGGCGCGTCCCAAGATCGGCGACTACCCCTTCACGACGCTTGAGCCCAATCTCGGCGTGGTGGGAATGAGCGGATCGCGAACCTTCGTGGTGGCCGACGTGCCGGGCATCATCGAGGGTGCGCACGAAGGGAAGGGACTGGGGCTCAAGTTCCTGCAGCACGTCGAGCGCACCCGGGTGCTTGCCTACCTAGTGCCGCTCGACGCGGAGGACCCGCAGGCGGTCTATCGCGGGCTGCGGCACGAGGTCACCCAGTACAGCCCCGCGCTGGCCGAACGGCGGCACATCGTGGTGATGACCAAGCGCGACCTGCTGCCGGCCGATGCCGAGCTGCCGGTGCTGGACGCTCCCGAGGCGGTCAAGGTGATCGCGATGTCGAGCGCGTCGGGGCAGGGAATCGAGGAGCTGAAGGAGTTGCTGTGGACAGTGGTGTCGGCGGCGCGCCATGAGGAAGTCAGCGACGACGACGGGTTCAACCCCGACGACTTCGGCCGCGCCTTCGATGCCGCCGTCGATCCCGACCCCGGAGCCCACCCGGGCTGATTCGCGCGAGCGCCTCGCGTACATCGCGCTGGCCCTGACTCCTGGCCTCGGCGGCCGCAGCCTGGCGATGCTCCTGTCACGATTTGGTTCGGCCGCCGACGCGCTGGTGGCGTCCAATCCGGCTCTGGCGTCCGGCACACGGGGTGAGAAGCGAGCGCTCGACCTCCGCGCCGGTGCCTCACTCCGCGCCGCCGAAGCACTGCTCGCACGCGCCACCGCCCAAGGGGTCGCCGTGGTCACCCCGGCCGACGAGGCCTTCCCGGCCCGGCTCCGCTCGATCCCCGATCCGCCCACGATGCTCTTCCTTCGTGGGCGTCTTGATCTCGTTCGTGGCCCCGCCGTCGCCATCGTCGGGAGTCGGGACCATACCAGCTACGGCCGCGAGGTGGCGCACGTGCTGAGCGTGGCGGCGGCCAAAGCCGGGATCTGCATCGTGAGCGGGATGGCGCGTGGACTGGATGCAGTGGCGCATGAGGGAGCGCTTCAGGTGGGCGGTTGCACCATTGGCGTCCTCGGGAACGGCATTGGCGTCGTGTATCCGGCCGCCAATCGCGAACTCTATGAGCAGGTCGAGGCACACGGTCTCCTGCTGACGGAAAATTTGCCGGGGGAACGGCCAACCGTCGGTGCCTTCCCGCGTCGCAATCGCCTGATCAGCGGGCTGGCGGACGTGCTGGTGGTCGTGGAAGCCGCCAGAGGATCGGGGACCATGCTCACGGTGGCATCTGCGCTGGAGCAGGGACGGGAGGTGATGTCGGTGCCCGGTCCGATCACCTCGCCCACCTCTGCAGGCACCAATCAACTGCTTCGCGACGGCGCCGACCCCGTGCTGCATCCGGATGACCTGCTGGCGAAGTTCGCCGCGGTGGCTTCGGTGCGTGTGGTCGAGCGTGGTCCGCTCGATCCGCCACCGTGCCACCTTTCGACCGCGGAGGCGCGGGTGTTCGACGCGCTGACGGTCGACACCCGCCACATCGACGATCTCACGCTTGCCGTCGGATTGCCCGTTGGGGAGATGCTCGGCGTGCTCTGTGGCCTCGAGCTCGGCGGATTGGTGGAGCAACTCCCGGGAAGTCTCTTCCGCCGGCTCCCCCGGGTGTGGTGAGCGGGGCCAGCGGCGTCTCGGGGTATCGTCCGGTGCCTTGGAGTCGATAGCATTCGGCGATGCACGTCTACGTCCACGTTCCGTTCTGCGGTCGACGGTGCTCTTACTGTGATTTTGCGATCGCGGTGCGGCGTAGCACGCCTGACGCCGAATTCGTGGCGGCGATCCGCTCGGAGTGGCGCCAGCGTCGGGATCACCCAGCCTGGGAAAAGTCTCCGCGAGTTGAGACACTCTATTTCGGCGGCGGGACACCGTCACGCCTGGCTCCCTCGGCACTGGCAGATCTGATCCAGTTGGCGGCTTCCGACCGGGAGTTCGCGACCGACGCGGAAGTGACCATCGAGGTCAATCCGGATGACGTCACGGCCGCGGGTGCGGCGGCGTGGAGCGCCGCCGGTGTCACGCGAGTTTCGCTCGGGGTCCAGAGCCATGATGCCGCCGTGCTCCAATGGATGCATCGGACCCATCGCGCCGAGCAGGTCGCGCCCGCGGTTGACACGCTGCGCGCGGCGGGACTCGGCAACATCTCCATCGACCTGATCTTCGCAATGCCGGAGTTGCTGCACCGCGACTGGCCGCGTGACCTTGACCTGACGCTCGCACTCGAGCCGTCGCACCTGTCGCTGTACGGGCTGACCGTCGAGTCGCACACACCCCTGGGTCGCTGGACCGCGCGCGGCGACAATACCCTGACGGCGGATGAGCAGTACGCCACCGAATTTCTTCACGCCGGTCGCCGGCTGGCCGCCGCAGGATTCGAGCACTACGAGGTCTCCAATTTCGCCCGGCCGGGACGTCGCTCTCGTCACAACAGCAGCTACTGGTCGGGTGCCAACTACCTCGGGCTGGGACCGTCCGCGCATTCCCTGCTCGACGGGATTCGCTCCTGGAATGTGCGGGATTGGGCCGACTACCACGAGCGCGTGGGGGCGGGCCAATGCCTCGAGGCGGGCTCCGAGCGGGTTGACGGGGGGGGGCGACGGATCGAGCGGCTCTACTTGGCCCTGCGGACTTCGGCCGGAATTCCCGTCACGGAACTCCCCGCCAAGGCCCGTGAGGACTGGCTGACAGCCGGTTGGGCGACCATCAGCGGGCCCGACTTGCGCCTCACCCCGGAAGGGTGGCTCCGCCTCGATGCGCTGGTGGCCGCTGTCGCGGATTCCTAAGTTTCCGCCCCATGAATGACTTGGCATCACTGACCGAGCGAGAGCGGCGCGTGCTCGAGGCGGTCATCGAGACGTACATCGCTACGGCGGAGCCGGCCGGGAGCCAGACGGTGGCACGCCGGTCGGGGCTCGGCATGTCACCGGCCTCGATTCGCAATGTGATGAGCGAACTCGAGGCGAAGGGGTTCCTGTATCACCCGCATACATCGGCTGGGCGTATTCCCACCGATCAGGCCTACCGGGTCTACGTGGACTCGATGGTGCTGCGCACCCCGCCGGATTCGCAGGCCCGCGAACAACTCGAGGCGGAACTTGCGGGGGCGACGGCCACCGAAACCCTGCTCGAGCGAGCAGCCCAGGTGCTGGGGATCCTGACGCAGGAACTTGGTGTCGCCGTCTCGCCCGATTTCGAGGAAATCACCCTCGAGCGGTTCGACTTGGTGCCGGCCTCGTCCGATCGCCTGTTGATGGTCTTCAACCTCGTCAGCGGGGCGATCCGCACCATCTACGTCCGGATCTCGATCGCGCTCTCGCGGGAACAGGTCGATGAGGCCCAGCGCATCCTGAACGAGCGCCTCGGTGGGCTGACCCTGCGGGAAATCCGGGCGTCCCTTGGCGAGCGACTGCGCGACGTGAGCACCACGCCCGACGCGAGTCCCCTGCTCGACATCATCCTCGCCGAAGGGGAAGGGCTCTTCGCCGGTGAGACGCGCGAGCCGATGCTGCTCGGCAGCACCTCGGTGTTGATCGACCAGCCCGAGTTCGCGACCAGCGAACAGATGCGAACACTGGTCACCCTGACCGATCGACGCGACGTGCTCCGGGAAGCACTTGCGCAGCGACGGCGCGAGGGACTGACGGTCACCATCGGCGGCGAACACGGCGAGGCCGGGCTCGCCGGTTTCACCCTGGTCACGTCCACCTATCACCGCGGTGGGGCCACTGGCCTCATCGGCGTCCTGGGACCCACCCGAATGCCCTATGACAAGATCATCGGCCTCGTGGAACATACCGGCCGGCTGGTTGAAGGACTGCTGCAGTGAGCGATCTCTACCAATTGCTCCAGGTGGAGCGCGGGGCGAGTGATGACGAGATCAAGAAGGCCTATCGCAGGCTCGCCATGCAGTACCATCCGGATCGCAACCCGGCGCACGATGCCGAGGAGATGTTCAAGGAGATCTCGGAGGCCTACCAGGTCCTGAGTGATCCGGACAAGCGCGCGTATTACGACCGAACCGGTGCGGTGCCGGGCAGTCAGAGCGGGTATGGAGGCGCTGGCTTCCAGCATATCGACCTGAGCGAAGCACTCAACATCTTCATGCGCGACTTCGGCGCCTTTGGCGGGTTCGAGAACATTTTCGGCGGTGGCCGAGGGCCGATCGAAGCCAATCGCGGCCAGGATCTCAAGGTCACCGTCAAGCTCTCGCTGCAGGAGGTGGCGCTCGGGGCGCGACGGAGCATCCGGCTCAAGACGCTGACGCCATGCGCGGAGTGCGCTGGCACTGGCGCCGCCAAGGGAAC
Source organism: Gemmatimonadota bacterium (assembly GCA_025361465.1). GTDB lineage: Bacteria > Gemmatimonadota > Gemmatimonadetes > Gemmatimonadales > GWC2-71-9 > Palsa-1233. The sequence continues at coordinate 4,947 of JANYAG010000356.1, read as the reverse complement.
GCGCCCAGCCACCTGCACCACTTGTGGCGGCACCGGTGAAGTGCGGCGGGCGGCTCGCTCGATGTTCGGGCAGTTCGTGCAGGTGGGCCCCTGTCCCACCTGCCACGGCGAGGGTTCGGTGATTGCCACGCCGTGCGAGGTCTGTCGCGGGGAAGGCCGGGTCAAGGGCGAGCGCACCGAGACGGTGGACATCCCGCCGGGCGTGTCGTCGCAGAACTACATCACCCTGCGTGGCAAGGGGACCACGGGACCGCGGGGCGGCCCGAACGGTGACCTGGTCGTCATGATCGAGGTGAAAGACGACGACCGCTTCGAGCGCGATGGGGACAATCTCATCGTCGATCTCCCGCTGTCATTCTCGCAGGCCGCGCTGGGCATGGTGGCGAGCATCCCGACTCCGTATGGCGATGAACGGCTGCCCATTCCGGCCGGCGTGCAGCCAGGGACCGTGCTTCGCTTGAAGGGGAAGGGACTGCCACGACTCGGCGCGAGCGGGTCGGGGGATCTCAATGTGCGGGTCTTCGTGTGGACGCCTGAAGACATCACCGACGAACAGCGCGCCCTCTTCGTCGAGTTGGCCAAGCACGAAGGGGAGGGCCCCAAGAAAAAGGGCACCTTCTGGGCCAAGCTCAAGGAAGCGCTGGGCGCGTGATCGATCCCTGGTGGCGCGTCGCGATCCGCTGCCGTCCTGCCGAGCGGGATGCCGTCGCCGCCTTCCTCGTGGGCCTCACGGGACAGGGCGTGGAGGAGGCCGCTGATGGACGGATCCACACGGTGGCCGAGTCCGAAGCGGAAGCCGGTGCCCTCCTCGCCGAAGCGGCCGAGACGTTCCACGACATCGAAGGCGCCATCAGCCGGCTCGACCCGGTCGATTGGTCGGTGCATTGGCGCGACGGAATCACCACCAGACGATTCGGGCGAGTGATCGTCACCCCCAGCTGGCGCCCCGTGGTGGCCGATCCCGGCGACGTGGTGTTGACCATCGATCCGGAATCGGCGTTCGGCAACGGCGAACACGGCTCCACGCGGGCCGCGCTCGCCTTGCTGGAACGGCATGTCCGGCCGGGCGACCGGGTCCTTGACCTCGGCAGTGGCTCCGGGATCCTCGCGATCGGGGCAGCGCTCCTCGGCGCGAAATCCGCTGTCGGGATCGAAATTGACGAAGACGCGCTGCCGATTGCCGAAGCGAACGCCGTCCGCAATGGGGTCGGCGAGCGCGTCACCTTCCTGATGGGAGATGCAGCGGTTCTCCCGGCGATTGTGGCCCCCGCCGAACTGCTCTGCTCGAACATCCTCCGCACCGTCAATACCATCCTGCTGCCGACGATTCACGCCGCGCTGGTGCCCGGGGGTGTCGCCATCTTCTCCGGCATGGAAGAAGCCGAGGAGGCGATCTTCCGGCCGACACTGCTGGCCAGCGGCTTCGCGCCGTTCGATGACGTGCATGATGGTGGCTGGTGGGCGGTGGCAGCCCACCGCGCATGAGCGACCATCGGTTGCTCGCCGACCCAGGCGCGCTCGTGGCAGGTGCCACCGTCGCACTGGACGACGAAGAGGCGCATCACCTCCGCGTGCGCCGGGCCGAGGCCGGCCAGGGTGCAAAGGTGTTTGACGGGGCAGGGGTCACTGCGCGCGGCGTGCTTGAACGAACTGGGAAGGGATGGCAGGTCGCCCTCAGCGAGGTGGCATCTCATCCTGAGGTCTTGGCACTGGTCCTTGCGGTGGGCGCGGGTGATCGCGACCGCTTCCTGGCACTCGCCGAGAAGTGCACCGAACTCGGTGTGACCCGGCTGGTTCCGCTGCTCACCGATCGTTCGGTTCAGGTCGAAACCCGGATGCGCGCCTCGGCAGTCGAGCGAGCGCAGCGGCGTGCACGGGAAGCATGCAAGCAGAGCGGCAATCCCTGGGCGACCGTGGTCGACGCGCTGACATCGATCGACCTGCTCGCCGACCGGGTGCAGGGGGTGCAGTGGCTGCGCGCGGATCCGAACGGGGTGTCGGCCTGGTCGATCGCGGCGGAACGTCCGCTGGGTTGGCTGATCGGGCCGGAGGGTGGCTTCACCGATGCCGAGGCCGCGATGACCACCAACCGTCTGGGTGCTAGTCCCGTGCAGTTGGGCCCTCATGTGCTGCGATTCGATACGGCGGCGGTGGCCGCCGCGGGCTTCACCAAGCCGAGAGCGCGTCGGGAATAGCGGGCGGTCGTTCCTGCAACTCCCGTTGCGTCGCCTCGACCGCTGCTCGTTGTGAAAGGAAGATGTCGAGAAGTGCGGGATCAAAGTGACGTCCACGTTCGGACGCCATCATCTCGTACGCTTTGTCGTTCGGGAGCGCGGCCCGGTACGGTCGATCCGTGGTGAGGGCGTCGAACACGTCGGCGATGGCGCATATCCGCCCGAACAAGGGAATGGCCTCACCCGCCGTCCCGTTCGGGTACCCGCTGCCGTCGTATCGCTCGTGGTGAGAAAGGGCCACGATCTCCCCCATCTGCAACAACTCGGAAATCGAGCCGTGCAGCATGCGGGCGCCCATCGTGGTGTGCTGCTTCATGACGGCCCATTCCGTTTCGTCAAGTCGTCCAGGCTTCAAGAGGATGCCATCGGGGATGCCGATCTTGCCGACGTCGTGCATCGGCCCGGCGTAGCGGAGGAGCTCCACCTGGTGCGGTGCCAGTTCGAGCCCCTGGCCGAGCAGGGCACAGTAGGTACCGATGCGCTCGATATGAGCCCCCACCGCGTGATCCTTGTACTCCGCCGCCAGGACCAACCGGCGGATGGTGTCGACATGGGCCGCCTGGGTGTTTCGCTGCGCCTCGACCATCTCGTCGAGTGCGCGCCGCAGATCAGCCGTGCGGCTCGCGACGGCGTGTTCGAGGTCCGCGTGGCGCCGTTTCAACGCGTCCGCGGCGTCCTTGCTCTTCAGCAGCGATGCGGATCGCACGCGCAATTCGATCAGGTCGCACGGCTTCGCGATGAAGTCGTTGACCCCGGCCTCGACCGCCCGGAGTCGCGCACTCTTGGTGCTCTGCCCCGTGACCATGAGGATGGGCAGGTCGGCGAACTCGGGATCCTGCCGGATGTGGCGTGCGACCTCGAAGCCGTCCATGCCCGGCATTTCCGCGTCCAGCAGGATGAGATCGAATTGCAGTCGCAGCTTGGCGAGTGCCTCGACGCCATCCCGGGCCACTTCAACGTCATGCCCCATGCCGCTCAGGGCCCGACGGAGCGTTCGGGCGACATCGGCGTGGTCATCCACGACCAGGACGCGCTTGGCGCGATCGAGGGTCATGATCGCCTATTCGACCTTCGGCGGCGTGCCACCGGTCGTTGGGCCCTGCGCTGGCGCAGGCGGCTGGGCCAGCACCTCGCCGACCACCGCCAGCAGTTCGGTGGCCGTGAACGGCTTCTGCAGGGTACGCGCCGCACCGAACAAGAGGGCCTCCTGGCGCAGGTCCAGCGCGCCAGTGCGATCGCCCCCGGAAATCGCGATCAACTTCACCCCCACGAATTCGCGGCGCAGCGCGACGATCGTCTCGAGTCCGTCGCGTTGCGGCATGAAGATGTCGGTGATGATCAGGTCCGCAGGGTGCGCCCGGTGAGCTTGAGTCCCCAGCTCGCCATCGGCGGCTTCCACGACGGAATGGCCGGCGCGCTCGAGCATCCGGCGCAGGACCCCGCGAATTTGTTCATCGTCATCGATCACCAGGATCTGTGCCATGGTTCATCGCCGCCGTGACTCGAACATTTTTCGCACCAGTCGCGCGTGTGCGCCCCGCTTGGACCAACGCTGATGGGCTCCTACGATGCCGGTTTCGCGGACAGCTGCTTGGTGAGCTCGGTTGCTCTTCGGCCGGCTCGCTGAATCTCCTCGAGAGATTCCCGCCCGGGAGCTCCCGGGGGCAAGTCGCTCTCCGCCATCTCCGATTCCCCGAGGATCACCATCAGGAGGTTGTTGAGATCGTGCGCCACCCCCCGCGCCTGCTGCCCGATGGTGGCCATGGCGTGGTCCTGCCGGGCCTGCTCCTCGAGGCGGCACCGCTCCGTGACATCCGCCGACACGCCGAGGAGCTGCAACGGCGTCCCCTGCCGGTCGCGGACAATGCGGCCCATGCTCTCGATCCAGCGCACCGGCTGGGAGTCTTCCAGGGAGCGGCTGCAAACGGAGAAGTCGGTGCCCACCTTCACAGCAGTGGCAACGGCATCCCGGACGGCAGACCGATCGTCGTGATGCACGTGCGCGAGCCACGCCTCCAGGCTGGGGCCGAGCGTCCCGGGGCGGCGACCCTGGAGGGTCTCGAACGCATCGGACCAGTGGCATTCGCCGGCGGACAGGTCCACATCCCAGACCGCGAGATTGCCTGCCTCGAGGGCGAACCGAGCGCGCAGCAACTCGGCAACGAGTTCCTCCCTCGTCGCGACGAGGTCGTCCATGACGTCTCCCGTTGACAGCAGCCTGATTCTGTCGTGGCGAACACTATGATACGCGAAACCTAGCCGGTGCGTTGTTGGGATGTCCCATGAAGTTAGTCCCCATTGCCGGCCGACGGTCGGGTGGTCCCTTCGTCGCGATTGAATTCCCACTCTGGAGAGGTTCAGTTTGAGAGACCGTCATGTGGGCGTGCATCGCTTCGCCCCCATTAACAGGAACGGTCGCTGGCATTCCACGGCGCGGTGGCCGTGTCCCGCACCGTTGCGCCCAGACCAGACGCGCCCCGAGCGCGGGAGAGAATTGTGGCCCAGTACAGGATTGCGTGGCTGCCCGGTGATGGCGTGGGCGCCGAGGTGATGGAGGCGGCGAAGCTTTGCCTTGATGCCCTCAAGTTTGATGCCCACTACACCCACGGGGACATCGGCTGGGAGTTCTGGCGCACCGAAGGCGAGGCGTTTCCGCAACGCACCATTGACCTGCTGAAGCAGAGTGATGCCGCGCTGTTCGGCGCGATCACCT